>NZ_JBTMWM010000011.1:0-99323 GCF_054489705.1 Sphingomonas sp. RS6 | reverse complement strand
GATGGCGGAATGGGCTTGAGGCGACTTCTCAGATTGGTTTCCTTTTGCAAACCCATGGGATAGGCTCTCACGCCGCCAGCTCCGTCGTGGCACGGGCGTTGGCCTTAGGGGGATACCGTGGAATCCAAGGCCGTTCGCTACATCTATCTCGACAATATCCGCGTGCTCGCGATGTTGCTGGGCGTCTTCGTTCACGCTGCCAATCTCGGTGATTTCGGCCCGCTGGAACTAGTCACGCCGATTTCCGATGCATTCCGCATGGCGTTGTTTTTTGCGGTATCAGGATTTCTAGGCGCGATGCTCCTCCAGAAACGGGGATCACGCCGTTTTCTGAAGGATAGATTGCGCAACGTGCTCGTGCCGCTAATTTGTGGACTATTTTTGCTCAATCCGATTACGTGGGTACTGGCATATGTATACGCTTATGGCACGCTCAATGTGCACGATCTGATCGACGCCGTTCTCCAGTCCCGCGACGTCAATTCGCACATTTTCGTTTGGCACATCCATCTCTGGTTCCTGATCTCACTCGCGGTCTATGTGCTGATCGCGCCGATTCTGGTGCCCGTCGTCCATAGGCATCGGCACGCCCTAGATCGCCTGGCGGTTTCACCGCTGCTTGCCTCTGCTTCGCTCGTCGGTGCGATCGTTATCGCCAGCCTCGCGTGGAAAGTCATAGCGACAGTGCTCGCCAAACTTGTGGGGGACGTCCCCTGGATCGTCGAAGTCACAGCCCGCTACCTGCCGTTCTACGCGATGGGAATCCTACTGTATGAAGCGGAGGCAATGCGGCGGGCGGCGGTACGCCCCAATCTTCTCATCGGGCTTATCGTCCTTGGCGCCTATGCCGGGCTGGCGAGCCTCACATTGCCCGACATCGTCACCAAGGCCGGTTGGCTGGCGGTGCTGCCTGCTGTCCGTTGCTGGGCGACGCTGGCGATCATGTGGTGCGGGCTTCGGTTTCTCGATCGGGCATCGAAGGCGATGGATACGCTTCGATCATCAATCTACACGGCCTATCTGTTCCAGTATCTCCTGATCTACATCGCGGCTAACGCGGTGGGGGGGCTGCGCGATCAGCCAGTAATCTTCTATACCCTCCTGGTCTCCTGGGCTGTCATTTCTGGTGTTGGCTTGCACGTGTTCGTCATCGCGCGAAGCAATACGCTGCTCTACCTGTTCAACGGCCGATTACGCCCGCAAACCGCCAGTGCGGACAACCAGCAATTGAACGCCGACTCGGCAGCGAGGCTCTGATCAAGCATGGAAGAATAAAAAAGGCACGCAGAGTAGCGAACCCTGCGTGCCACAAGCGGTTGTAACGTTCGACGGGATCAGGCGGCGCTGCCGGCCTTTTCCTTCTTGGCGTAGATCCGCACCGGCTCCTTGCGGCCCTCGACCACGTCCTTGTCGACCACGACTTCGTCGACGCCATCCATGCTGGGCAGGTCGAACATCGTGTCGAGCAGGATGCCTTCGAGGATCGATCGCAGGCCACGTGCGCCGGTCTTGCGCTCGATCGCCTTCTTCGAGACGGCGGTGAGCGCGTCGTCGGTGAAGCCGAGCTTGACCGCCTCCATGTCGAACAGCTTCTGATACTGCTTGACCAGGGCGTTCTTCGGCTCGGTCAGGATCTTGATCAGCGCCTCGACGTCGAGATCTTCCAGCGTCGCGATCACCGGCAGACGGCCGACGAATTCGGGGATCAGGCCGAACTTGAGCAGATCCTCCGGCTCGGTCTGGCGGAGCAGTTCGCCGGTGCGGCGCTCGTCGGGAGCCGCCACATGCGCGCCGAAACCGATCGACTTGCCCTGCAGGCGATCGCCAATGATCTTCTCGAGGCCGGAGAAAGCGCCGCCGCAGATGAACAGGATGTTGGTCGTGTCCACCTGCAGGAATTCCTGCTGCGGATGCTTGCGGCCGCCCTGCGGCGGAACGCTTGCAGTGGTGCCTTCCATCAGCTTCAGCAGCGCCTGCTGCACGCCCTCGCCCGACACGTCGCGCGTGATCGACGGATTCTCGGCCTTGCGGCTGATCTTGTCGATCTCGTCGATGTACACGATGCCGCGCTGCGCCCGTTCGACGTTGTAGTCGGAGGCCTGGAGCAGCTTGAGGATAATGTTCTCCACGTCTTCGCCGACATAGCCGGCTTCGGTGAGCGTGGTGGCATCGGCCATGGTGAACGGCACGTCGAGGATGCGTGCCAGCGTCTGCGCCAGCAGCGTCTTGCCGCAGCCGGTGGGGCCGACGAGCAGGATGTTCGACTTGGCGAGCTCGACATCGGCACCCTTGGCGCCGTGATTGAGCCGCTTGTAGTGGTTGTGCACCGCGACCGAGAGGACGCGCTTCGCCTTCTTCTGGCCGATGACGTAATCGTCGAGCACGTCACAGATTTCCTGCGGCGTGGGGACGCCCCCATCCTTCTTCGATACCAGCGAGGACTTGGTTTCCTCGCGGATGATGTCGTTGCAGAGCTCGACGCACTCATCGCAGATGAACACGGTCGGGCCCGCGATGAGCTTGCGCACCTCGTGCTGGCTCTTGCCGCAGAAGGAGCAATAAAGCGTGCTCTTCGAGTCACCGCCGCTGAGCTTGGTCATTCAATCCATCCTTCGCGCCTCGGGCGCGTAACGCTCGCCTGCCATCCTACACGCAGGCGAAGTTCCGGCAATCCATAATCGCCCCGCCCGCCCGACGTTCCCTGCACCGGGAATCGCCGGGCGTTCGAGGATAGGTATATAGTGTTAATTCCCCGCTGCCGCATCCTCGGTCGGCACCGGACGCTTCTCATACACCTCGTCGACGATGCCGAACGCCTTAGCTTCTTCGGCTTCGAAGAACGAGTCACGATCCATCGTCGTCTCGATCTTCTCGATCGGCTGACCGGTATACTTCGAATACAGCGCGTTCATGCGCGCGCGGATCCGCAGGATTTCCTTGGCCTGGATCTCGATGTCCGACGCCATACCCTGCGCACCCCCCGAAGGCTGGTGCAGCATGATGCGGGCGTTGGTCAGCGCCACGCGCAGGCCGGGCTCGCCCGACGCCAGCAGGAACGAGCCCATCGACGCCGCCTGGCCGATGCACACCGTGCCGACGCGGGGACGGATATACTGCATCGTATCGTGAATCGCCATCCCCGCCGTGACGACGCCGCCCGGCGAATTGATGTACATCCAGATGTCCTTCTTCGGATTTTCCGATTCGAGGAACAGCAGCTGGGCGGTGATCAGCGACGCCATATGGTCTTCGACCTGACCGGTGACGAAAACGATTCGTTCCCGCAGCAGGCGCGAATAGATGTCGAAACTACGTTCGCCGCGGCTCGACTGCTCGATAACGATCGGAACGAGCGCGCCAGTGACGGGATCGATGGTCATCTGACCGGAAAGCGGATGCATGTGGGATAATCTCATGGTTGTGTTTTGCCCGGCCCCAACATCGGCGCTCGAGCACCAAGGTGCAAGAGGGGATGCATGCGTAGGCAACGAATGCAGCGCCGCCACCGGGAACCCCACCCCCGATTGAAGCCGAATCACAGCCCACCACATACGCGAACGGCGCCGGACCTGAGTCCGACGCCGTACCGTCTGCACATCCAGCCGAAGGCGTGGCGGCCAGGATTTATTCGGCCGACTTCTTCTTGGCCGGCGCCTTTTTCGGCTTGGCCGGCGCGTCCTCCGCTGCGGCTTCGGCCTTCTTGGCCGGCGCCTTCTTGGTGGCCGCCTTCTTCACCGGCTCGGCCGGCACCGCGTCGTCAGCGGTCTCGTCGCTCGCCGCGGTCTTCTTGGCAGCAGGCTTCTTCGTCGGCTTTGCAGCCGATTCCTCGGCAGGCGCATCGGCATCGGCGGCCTTGGCTTTCTTCGCCTTGGCCGGCTTCGCACCATGATCATGATCGTGATCGTGAACGTGCGTGCCCGAAGCGAAACCGTCCTCGCTCTCGATCGCGGCTTCGAGTTCCTCGCGCGTCACTTCGCGATCGGTGATCTCAGCCTTCTCGAACAGGAAGTCGACGACCTTGTCCTCGAACAGCGGCGCGCGCAGCTGGGCGGCGGCCATCGGCTCCTGCTGGACATACTGGATGAAGCGCTGGCGATCCTCGGGGCCGTACTGCTGCGCGGCCTGCGCGATCAGGCGGTTCATTTCCTGCGCAGTGATCTCAACGCCGTTGGCGGTGCCGATTTCGGAAAGCAGCAGGCCCAGGCGCACGCGGCGCTCGGCGATCGCGCGATAATCATCACGCTCGCTCTCCAGCTCGGCCTTCGCCGCAGCCGGATCTTCCTCATGCTCGGTTTCGTGCTGCAGCTGGTGCCAGATCTGGTCGAACTCCGCTTCCACCATCGACGGCGGCACCGGGAAGTCGTGGCCGGCGGCGAGCTGGTCGAGCAGCTTGCGCTTCATGTGGGTGCGGGTCAGGCCGTTCAGCTGCTGCTCGATCTGGCCCTTCAGCAGGCCGGTCAGCTGCTCCAGGTCCTGAAGGCCGAACGCCTTGGCCATGTCGTCGTCGATCGTGGTTTCGCCGGCGGTCTGCACCGCGGTGACCTTGACGTCGAACGTCGCGGCCTTGCCAGCCAGATTCTTGGCGCCGTAATCTTCCGGGAAGGTTACGTTCAGCTGCTTCTCATCGCCGACCTTCACGCCTTCGAGCTGCTCCTCGAAGCCGGGGATCAGGCGGCCCGAACCGAGCTCGACCGCCATGCCCTCGCCGGTGCCGCCTTCGAAGGCGACGCCGTCGACCTTGCCGACAAAGTCCATGACAACCTGGTCACCGGTCGCGGCGGCATGGCCCTCGGGCGCGTCCTCCCACTTCTTCTGCTGGCTGGCGAGCTGCTGCAGCTGCTCCTGCACCGCCTCGTCGCTCACCGGCACGGTCAGCCGCTCGAGCTTGAGGCCGTCGATCGACGGAGCCGGGACATCGGGCAGAACTTCGAGTTCGACCTTGATCTCGGCATCGCCGCCGGGCGCATAGTCGCCCTCCAGGCGAACCGACGGCTGCATCGCAGGCCGCAGCTTGTGATCGGCGATCAGCTTCTGAATGCCGTCCTGGATCGAGCTGTTGAGCGCGTCCTGCGCCAGCGCCTCACCGTGCATCTTGCGCACCAGGTTCGCCGGCACCTTGCCCGGACGGAAGCCCGGCATCCGCACCTGCGGTGCGACGCGCTTCACTTCGGCATCGACCTTCGAGTCGATGTCCTGCGCCGTGATCTTCAGCGTGTAGGCGCGCTTCAGGCCCTCGTTCAACGTCTCGACAGTCTGCATTCTCAGGCTTTCTCAAAGAATCGGAATTGCGGTGTACCACACATCAGCCGCGAAGGACTGGTGCGGGCGAAGGGACTCGAACCCCCACATCTTTCGATACTGGAACCTAAATCCAGCGCGTCTACCAGTTCCGCCACGCCCGCAGGGGACACCGCCGGTCGGCGGGCTCTATAGCAGGCGTGGGTGCGGGAGCAAGTCGCGATGCGAGAATGCACGCAACACAAGCGTCACTTCCCGCGTTGGGACAGGCAAAGAGGAGTGATGCCCGTGCCTGTCGAGCCCCCCGTCCAGCCCACCGTTCCCCCTGCCGAAACCCCGATGCCAGACCCCGGTCAGCCGAACCCCGCACCGCCGGAGATCGCCCCGCCGGGACCGGATATCGACGTACCCGCGCCGCAACCCGCCCCCGGCGGCGATCCCGGCATCGCGCCCGGTCAGCCGGTCGCATGAACCCGAACAACAAAAAAGGAGAAACCATGGACACCGAACGCAAGGACGAACGGCCCGACATTCAGCAGGCCGTCGAGGCGCGATCGGACGCGGCCGATGCAGCAGGCGGCGGCGGCACGACGTCCCCGCAAGAACCCGCGGGCGCGCCCGACGGCGTGGGCGGCACCGCAGGTGTGGTGAAGAACCAGGAAAGCGACCAGCAATAGCTATCGTTTCGCTTTCGTGCCGGTACCATGCTAACGCTCGATATCTAAGGCTGCCGTTGGGGTTTGCCACAACGGGGAGCAGAGACGATGCTTGATCGTTTGCTGCTGAAACTTCGTCTTCGCGACGAAATTTCAGAAACCGAAGAAGCCGCGCTGCGTAGGACAATCGTCGATACTGTCGAATATCCCGCCGGCCGCGTGATCGTGCGCGCGCGGGAGAATTTGCACTTCTCGACGCTGCTGATCGATGGCCTGATCTGCCGGTACAAAGATATGAGCGACGGCCAGCGCCAGATCACGCACATCCACGTGCCCGGCGATTTCGCCGATCTGCACGGGTTCACGCTGCGACGGCTCGACCATTCGGTCCTCTCGCTCACCCCCTGCGTGATCGCGCGGGCGCCCCATGAGCGGCTCCGCGAAATCACCGAAACACTGCCACACCTCACGCGGATGCTGTGGTTCTCCACCAATGTCGATGCCTGCATCCACCGCGAATGGGAGGTGTCGCTCGGCCGTCGCTCGGCGATCAAGCGGGCGGCGCACCTGTTTTGCGAGTTGCACGTCCGGCTGAGCGTCGTCGGCCTGGCCGAGCCGGACAGCTATGCGCTTCCGATCAGCCAGGCGGAGCTTGCCGAATGCCTTGGACTGACGCCTGTACACGTCAATCGCGTGCTACGGGAATTGCGCGAGAAAGGCCTGGTCGAGTTTCGCAGCGGCCGCGTCACGCTCAAGGACGTCGAGGCCCTAAAGCAACTTGCAGAATTCGATCCCGGCTATCTCTACCTCGAGTCGCACCGCCACTAGCCGTTACTCGGCAATTCGCCGCGCCGTGAGGATCTTCACCGGCGCCTCTGGCACCTCGCCCTTGAAACTGCCCATCAGCATCTTGGTGGGCGAGGTCGGCGCGTCGAAAATCTTGAGCAGGACGTCCTGCCCGTCGATCACGCGCGCGAACGCGGCATAGCCGAGATTATCGCCCGGCTTGCTCGGGTCCGCATCGAAGGACGGCTGATCGCCGACCATGATGGTGAACTCACCGCGTGCCGTGCCGGGTGCGAGGCGCGGCAGCGACAGCGTGCCGTCGAGATGCTTGATGCCGGTCTCGGTCGTCGGCTCATGCTTGATCGGCGGGAACATCTTCTTCGGCGAATTCTGAACGCCGAACTGGACGAAGCCGAAATGGTCGGCCGGCTTGACGGTGCGATAGAACACCGTCCCGTCCAGCCGCTTCGCACCGACGTATCGCAGGAAATTGCGCGCGGAGATCGGCGCCTTGTCGAGATAGACCTCGACCACCATGCGCCCGGCGCTGGTCTCGATCGCGACCCTGGGGTTGCTGGCCGGAGCCGGTGCGGTCTGCGCCGACGCCGCCAGCGGCAACAGGCAGAGCGCGAGAACGATCAGTCGACGCAGCATCCCCTACCCTCCTGTCAGCTCAGCGCCTTCTTCAGCAGCTCATTGACCACCGCCGGGTTGGCCTTGCCGCCCATCGCCTTCATCGTCTGGCCGACGAAGAAGCCGAACAGCGCCTCCTTGCCGCCGCGATACTGCTCCAGCTGGTTCGGGTTCTTGACCAGAACCTCGGCGATCACCGCCTCGATCGCGCCGGTGTCGCTGGTCTGCTTCATGCCCCGGTCTTCGACGATCTTGCCGGGCGCATCGCCGGTTTCCAGCATGATCTCGAACACCTGCTTGCCCAGCGTGTTCGAGATCGTCCCGTCGGCGACCAGCGCCAGCAATTCGGCGCCCTGCTCCGGGCTCACCGGGCTTTCCTCGATGCCCTTGCCCAGCCGGTTGAGCGCTCCGTAAAGGTCCGACAGCAGCCAGTTGGCGGCGGCACGCGCGACTTCCGGCTCGCCCTTCTTCTGGATCCGCGCGCTTTCGGCGAGCAGCGCCTCGAACCAGCGCGCCGTCTCCGCCTCGGCGGTCAGAACCGCGGCGTTGTAAGCGGTGAGTCCAAGCGATTCCTCATAACGGCGGCGCTTCGCGTCCGGCAGTTCGGGCAGGCTCTGGCGGCAATCGTCGAGAAAGCCTTCGTCCAGCTCGAGCGGCAACAGATCGGGATCGGGGAAATAGCGGTAATCATGCGCGTCTTCCTTCGATCGCATCGACCGCGTTTCGCCCCGGTCAGGATCGAACAGGCGGGTTTCCTGGACGATGCGCCCACCGCTCTCCAGCACCTCGACCTGGCGACGCGCCTCATATTCGATTGCCTGCATCACGAAGCGGACCGAGTTGACGTTCTTCGTCTCGGTGCGCGTGCCGAATTCGTCTCCGGGCTTACGCACAGAGACGTTGACGTCGGCGCGCATCGAGCCCTGGTCCATGTTGCCGTCGCAGCTGCCGACATAGCGCAGGATCGAACGCAATTTGCTCAGATACGCACCAGCCTCGGCCGGCGAGCGCATGTCGGGCTTCGACACGATTTCCATCAGCGCGACGCCGGCGCGATTGAGGTCGACATAGGATCGCGTCGGATGCTGATCGTGCATCAGCTTGCCGGCATCCTGCTCGACATGGATGCGCTCGATGCCGATCGTCTTCACCTCGGCTGCGGGATCCTTTTCGTCGAGGCTGATCTCCAGCTGCCCCTCGCCGACCAACGGGTGATAGAGCTGGCTGATCTGATAGCCCTGCGGCAGATCGGCGTAGAAATAGTTCTTCCGGTCGAACCGCGACCATTTGTTGATCACCGCGCCCAGCGCCATGCCGGTGCGAACCGCCTGGCGGATGCATTCGCGATTGGGAACGGGCAGCATGCCCGGCATCGCCGCGTCGATCAGGCTCACCTGGCTGTTCGGCTCGGCTCCGAACGCCGTCGCCGCGCCGGAAAACAGCTTGGCGTTCGACGTCACCTGCGCATGGACTTCGAGGCCAATCACGACCTCCCATTCGCCGGTTTCGCCCTGGATTCGGTAGCTCGATGCAGTCTTGGTCGCCATGTGCTCTTCACTGGGAATTGAATGGTGCTTGTCAACGCCTATCGCGCGTCAGGCCTGTCGGGTCCAGCGCGCAATTGCGCAAGGCGACGGAGTCGATTAGGCGCCGGATCGACTGGAGTATGGCACGAATGGCCCCGATTACGGCTGAGTTGCAGGCGCGAATCGCAGCGTTGCGGGTGGCGGTGCTGCTGCCCTGTTACAATGAGGAAGTCGCGATCGCGCGGACGGTGGAAGCCTTTCGCGCCAGCCTTCCCGGCGCCGCCGTCTATGTGTACGACAACAACAGCCGCGACCGCACCGTCGACGTTGCCCGCGCCGCCGGCGCCGTGGTTCGAACCGAGCGGATGCAAGGCAAAGGCCATGTCGTCCGCCGCATGTTCGCGGACATCGAAGCCGATATCTACATCCTGTCCGACGGCGATCTGACCTATGACGCGGCCGCTGCGCCCGCGCTGATCGAGCGGCTGCTCGACGACCAGCTCGACATGGTGGTTGGCGCGCGCAAGTCCGAGATCGAGCTTGCCTATCGCCGCGGCCATCGCTTCGGCAACCGGCTGCTGACCGGGATGCTGGCGCGCCTGTTCGGCCGCAGCTTCAGCGACATCCTGTCGGGCTACCGCGTCTTCTCGCGCCGGTTCGTCAAGAGCTTCCCGGTGCTGTCCGCCGGCTTCGAAATCGAGACCGAGATCAGCATCCATGCGCTGGAGCTGCGCATGCCGGTGGCGGAGATCGTCACCGCCTATGCGGCACGGCCGGAGGGGTCGACCTCGAAACTCTCCACCTATCGCGACGGGTGGCGGATCCTGCGCACGATCATCAGCCTGTTCCGTGTCGAGCGACCGATCCTGTTCTTCGGTGGCGTCGGCGCGGTGCTGGCGCTGCTCGCGCTGATTCTCGCCGTGCCGCTGGGCGTAACCTATTGGCACACAGGCCAGGTTCCGCGCCTGCCGACCGCCGTGTTGGTCACCGGCCTGTCGATCGTCGCCACGCTCAGCTTCTTTACCGGGCTGATCCTGGACACGGTGGTACGCGGCCGCCGCGAGGTACGGCGCCTCGCCTACCTCGCCGTGCCGATCGTGCACGGATAAAAATGCTCCCCGGCACGGGGAGGGGGGCCATTCGCGCCTGCGAATGGTGGAGGGGGCCATCCACGACCGACACCGTCGCTGCGATCCCCCTCCACCGCACCGCTGCGGAGCGCGGTCCTCCCCCCCGTTCCGGGGAGGATTTTTAGATCACCACCACGCCTGCGGACGCGCCGTAAAGCCGGCGCGCTGCTCGAGTGCCAACCCGGCGTCGAGCACGCCCTGCTCGTCGAACGGCTTCCCGATGATCTGCAGCCCCAGCGGCAGGCCGGCGGCGTCGAGACCGCCCGGCACGCTCATCGCCGGCAGTCCTGCCAGGCTCGACGGCACGGTGAAGACGTCGTTGAGATACATCGCCAGCGGGTCGTCGTTCTTCTCGCCCAGCGCGAAGGCGGCGCTCGGCGCGGTCGGGGTCAGCAGCAGGTCGCACTGGCTCCATGCGTTGTCGAAATCGCGCGCGATCAGCGCCCGCACCTTCTGCGCCTGGGTGTAGTACGCATCGTAGAAGCCCGCCGACAGCACATAGGTGCCGATCAGGATACGGCGCTTCACCTCGTCGCCGAAACCGGCAGCGCGGGTGGCGGCATACATGTCCTGGAGGTTCTGCCCCTCGGCCAGCTCGCGCAGGCCATAACGCACGCCGTCATAGCGGGCGAGGTTCGACGACGCCTCGGCCGGCGCGATGATGTAATAGGCCGGCAGCGCATATTTGGTGTGCGGCAGGCTCACCTCGACGATCTCGGCGCCCGCATCCTTCAGCCAGTCGATGCCCTGCTGCCACAGCGCCTCGATCTCGGCCGGCGTGCCGTCCATCCGGTATTCAGCCGGGATGCCGACACGCTTGCCGCGCAGATCGGCGGAGAGATTGGCTTCCCAGTGCGGCACCGGCATATCGAGCGACGTCGAATCCTTCGCATCGAAGCCCGCCATCGCCTCCAGCATGATCGCGCAATCGCGCACGTCGCGCGCCATCGGCCCCGGCTGGTCGAGCGACGAGGCGAACGCCACGACGCCCCAGCGCGAGCAGCGGCCATAGGTCGGCTTGATGCCCGAAATGCCGGTAAATGCCGCCGGCTGGCGGATCGAGCCGCCGGTATCGGTGCCGGTCGCCGCCGGACACAGGCGCGCCGCAATCGCCGCCGAGCTGCCGCCCGAGGAACCGCCGGGGGCGAGCGGCGCGTTGTCGCCGCCGCCACGCCGCCACGGCGAGATCACGTTGCCGAAATAGCTCGTCTCGTTCGAAGAGCCCATCGCGAACTGGTCGAGATTGAGCTTGCCGAGCATGCCGGCGCCCGCTTCCCACAGCTTGTGCGAGACGGTCGACTCATATTCGGGCTTGAAGCCTTCGAGGATGTGGCTGGCGGCGCTCGTCTGCACGCCCTTGGTCGCGAACAGATCCTTCATGCCGATCGGCACGCCGGCCAGCGGCTTCAGCGTCTCGCCGGCGGCACGCGCCTCGTCGGCGGCCTTAGCGGCGGCGAGCGCATGCTCCGGCGTCTCGACGATGAAGGCGTTGAGCGGCTTGGCCTTGCTCACCGCCACGATGAAGGCATCGGCGACTTCGCGTGCCGAAAAGTCGCCCTTGCGCACGCCGTCGCGGATCGCGGCGACGCCCAGATCGGTCAGGTCGCTCATTCCACCACCTTCGGCACCGTGAAGAAACCATGTTCGCCCTGCGGCGCGTTCGCCAGCACCGCGTCGCGCTGGTCGCCATCGGTGATCACGTCGGGGCGCAGGCGCAGGCGGTTCGGGATCACGGCCGTCATCGGCTCGACAGCGGCGGTGTCAACCTCACCCAGCTGCTCGACCCAGCCGAGAATGTTGTTGAGTTCGGGCGCGATGCGCTCGGCGTCGGCGTCGCTGATCGCGATACGCGCCAGGCTCGCCACTTTCTTCACGGTTGCGGTGTCTACGGACATGACGCGCGCCTATCAGGCGAACCCGGCGCCATCAAGCGCCCGCGTCGTGCATCGGCACTTGCGATTGCATCCTTCGCACGCGTAACTGGTCGGAACGCGGTTGCCCCCCGGGCAGTTTTTGCTGCATTGCACAATGGAGAGGCCATTGGCCCGGAAGTTTCTTTATGCAGTCGCGATCCTGACCATGCTCACCGTCGCCGCGATGTTCGCCTATCGCCTCTATGGCATTCAGCTGATGCGCCAGTTCATGGTGCCGTCGACCGACGCGGTGGCGCTGCCGCCGGTTTCGTCGCGCGATTACGCGCGCGCGGAAATGTGGATCGCGCGGCCGGACAAGCCCGGCAATCCCGCGCTATGGACGCCTTCGGGCTATAGTCCCGCCGCGAATCCGCGCGCCGCGATGTTCTTCATTCACCCCACCTCGTTCCTCGACACCAAGCGGTGGAACGCCCCGCTCGACAATCGCGATGCGAATGCCCGCGCCGAACTGTTCCTGCGCGGCCAGGCGAGCGCGTTCAACGACAGCGCGGCGATTTGGGCGCCGCGTTACCGCCAGGCGACGTTCGGCGCATTCCTGTCGAACAAGCAGGCGGCGCAGCAGGCGCTCGACTTCGCCTATCGCGACGTGCTTGCCGCGTTCGATGCGTTCCTGAAGGAAGTCGGCGATCGCCCGATCATCCTCGCCGGCCACAGCCAGGGCGCGCTGCACCTGTCACGCCTGCTGGTCGATCGCGTCGCGGGCACGCCGCTCGCAAAGCGAATCGTCGCGGCCTATGTCGTCGGCTGGCCGGTCTCGCTCACCGCCGATCTGCCGAAGATGGGCCTGCCCGCGTGCGACGGTTCGCAGGCGACGGGATGCATCCTTTCGTGGCAGAGCTTCGCCGAACCGGCCGATCCGGCGCTGATCGTCGACACGTTCGATGCGAGCAACGGCTTCACCGGCCAGCCGCGCGCGAGCACGAAAATGCTGTGCACCAATCCGATCACCGGCGAGCCAGGTGGCAGCGCCCCGGCAAGCGCCAATCTCGGCGCGCTGATCCCCGGCCCCAATTTCCAGACCGCCGAACTGCGCGTCGGCCGCGTGCCCGCGCGGTGCGAGGGCCGCGGCTTCCTGATGATCGGCAGCTCGCCCCCGGACTTCGGCCAATATGTGCTGCCCGGCAACAATTATCACGTGTTCGACTATAGCCTGTTCTGGGCCAATGTCCGTGCAGACGCCGCGCGGCGTCTCGCCGCGTTCGAAGGCGCCAGCAAGTAGCAGCGGCTATTTGAAGGCCATGGCACCTTCGCCTATGGACGGCGCGTGATCACCACCGCCCCCCGCGATTTCCGCGCCGCGCTGCCCGATGGCGGCCGCCTGATCGGCCTCGACGTCGGCACCAAGACGATCGGGACGGCGCTTTGCGACGCCGGCTGGAGCTTTGCGAGCCCGGCCGATCTGATCCGCCGCACCAAGTTCAGCAAGGACAAGGCACGCCTCGCCGAGCTGATCGCGGCCCAGCAGGTGCGCGGCATGGTGATCGGCCTGCCACTCAACCTCGACGGAACGGATAGCCCACGCACCCAGTCCACCCGCGCCTTTGCCCGCAACTGCGAAGACATGGGCCTGCCGATCCTGATGTGGGACGAACGCTGGTCGACCGTCGCAGTGGAGCGCACGCTGATCGAACAGGACGCCAGCCGGGCCAAGCGCGCCGAGCTGATCGACAAGATGGCGGCCGCCTATATCCTGCAAGGTGCGATCGACGGTCTGGTAAACGCCTGACCTGCTTGCGCCGGCGCCCGGCGGCTATTAGGCGGCGGCTTTGATGCAACCTTCCGATCACCGCCCCGGTGCCCAGATTCAGGGCAGCGCCGTTTTCCCGCACCGGCACCTCACCGGCATTTCGGGACTCCAGCCGCACGAGATCATGTTCCTGCTCGACGAAGCGGAGCAATGGGTCGAGGCCAATCGCAGCCGCGCCAAGAGCGACAAAAGGCTGGAAGGGCTCACCCAGATCAACGCCTTTTTCGAAAATTCGACGCGCACGTTGCTGTCGTTCGAGATCGCCGGAAAACGGCTGGGCGCCGACGTCGTCAACATGCATGCCGCGCAGAGCAGCGTGAAAAAGGGCGAGACGCTGATCGACACCGCCGTCACGCTCAACGCGATGCGTGCCGACGTGATCGTGATCCGCCACTCCAGCTCGGGCGCGGTGCAGCTGATCGCCGACAAGGTGGATTGTCCGGTACTCAACGCCGGTGACGGCTGGCACGAACACCCCACCCAGGCGCTGCTCGATGCACTCACCATCCGCCGCCGGCGCGGCCAGGTCGCGGGGCAGCGGGTGGTGATCTGTGGCGACATTCTGCACAGCCGCGTCGCGCGGTCGAACATGCTGGCGCTCACGGCGCTGGCCGCGGAGGTGCGTGTCGTGGCGCCATCCACGCTGATGCCCGCAGGAATCGAAAAGATGTTCGTCGAACCCTTCACCGATTTCGATGCCGCGATCGACGGCGCCGACGTCGTGATGATGCTGCGCGTCCAGAACGAACGCATGGCCGGCAGCTATATTCCGTCCACCCGCGAGTTCCACATGCGCTACGGCCTGACGAGCGAGCGGCTGGCCCGCGCGAAGCCCGATGCGCTGGTGATGCACCCCGGCCCGATGAATCGCGGCGTCGAGATCGATTCGATCGTCGCCGATCACCCCGAGCGGAGCGCGATCACCGAGCAGGTGGAAATGGGCGTGGCGGTGCGGATGGCCTGCCTCGACGTGCTTACCCGACGAGCCCGCGGCGTGGAGGGCTGGGCATGAGCAGCATCCTGTTCCGCAACGCCCAGCTCGTCTGCCCCGAAGGCGGCGCCCGCAAGGGCGATCTGCTCGTGCGCGGCGACATGATCGCGGCGGTCGGCGAGGTCGATGCCCCTGCCGATGCCGAGGTGATCGACGTGGCGGGCCGCATCCTCGCCCCTGCCCTCGTCGATCTGGGCGTATTTGCCGTCGATCAGGCCGCCTGTCGCTTCGGCGGCATCGCGCGCGTAGGGCTGATGCCCGACCAGTCGCCGGTGCTCGACGATCCCGGCGTGATCCGCCGCGCGGCGGTTTCGGGCAAGCCGTCGCTCTGGGTCCATCCGATGGCGGCGGCGACACGCGGGCTGCTGGGCGAGGATCTGAGCGAAATCGCGATCAACGCCTCGGCCGGCGCGCGTGCGGTGGCAACGGGACGCGGCTGGATCGCCAGTTCGGGGACGATGCGCAAGCTGATGCTCTATGCGCGCGACCTTGGACTCACCGTGGTCAGCCATGCCGAAGACGGCGGCCTGGCCGCCGGCGCGGTGGCGACCGAGGGCGAGACCGCGACCAGGCTCGGCCTTTCCGCCGCCCCGGCGCTTGCCGAGGCACTGGCGATCGCCCGCGATCTGATGCTGGCGGAAGAAACCGGCGCGAAGCTCCATTTCCGTCAGGTCACCACGGCGGCGAGCTTCGATCTGATCCGTGCCGCCAAACGGCGCAGCGTGAAGGTGACGTGCGGGATCACCCCGGCCCATCTCCTGCTCTCCGACAATGCCATCAGCGATTTCCGCACCTTTGCGCGTCTTTCGCCGCCGCTACGCGACGAAGGCGACCGTCAGGCGGCACTCGACGCGGTGGCGGACGGCACGATCGATGTAATCACCTCCGGCCATGATCCGCGCGGGCCCGAGGCCAAGCGGCTCCCCTTCGCCGATGCCGAGCCCGGCATGGCGGGTGCGGAGACGCTGCTTGCGCTGTCGCTCACGCTGGTCCGCGACGAGCGCGTGTCGCTCGAACGGCTGTTCGCGCTGCTCGCGGCGAACCCGGCACGCATCCTCGGCGTCGATTGCGGCACGCTGGCGATCGGCAAGCCTGCCGATCTCATCGTACTCGATCCCGCCACGCCTTGGATCATCGACGCGCGAAGGATGAACGCTCGCGCCGGCAACACCCCGTTCGACCGGCTGCCAACGCAGGGCCGCGTGCTCAGGCTTTACAAGGGCGGCACGCTGGTTGGCTGAGCCGCCAAATCAGCGGGCGGCGACCTGTTTGCCGCCGGCACGATACCAGCGCGCGACCGCGTCGCCCGCCTGTGTGCGGACGAAGCAGCGACCGCCGCGGCTTCGCACCGTCCGGCAGAGCGAATCGGCGCCCTGCCGGGCGAAACCACCCACCGACAGGCGATAGAAATTGCCCGTCGGGGTCGAAACGCTGCTGCCCTGCGGCGCCTGCCCCTGTAATATGGCTACCCGCCGGACAAGATTCGCCCAGGAATCGCGCGCCACATCGGCGTTGGCATAGGCGCCGAGCTGCACGAAATAGGGGCCGCTTGCGAAACTCGCCGGGGTTGCCCTCGTGGCCTGAACCGGAATCGCTTGCGCGATTCGTGCGGGCTGGGTCCGATTGCGCGCCGGCAGCGGCTGCACGATCTCGCGGCGCGGCGCGAATACCAGCCTTGGCGTCGGTTGCGGCGAAGGTGCCGGGGTCGCCTGAGCCAACTCGACCGTCATCGGCTCGACCGTCGGCTCGGCGAGATACGCTTCCTCGGGCTGGCTCGCCGGCGTCGGCGCGGCGGCGACCGCGATTGCCGGCTGCTGCGCCAGCGCAAGCGCGACCGGCTGGCCGGGATCCTCCACCGCGCGCACGCCGAGCAGCGCCGCGACCTGGTCATAGGCGTTGGTCGGCCGGGCGAACGCCACCCATTGCAGCAAGCGGGCATTGAGCTGATCGGGCGCAATATCCGCCGCCGCCACTATCTTGGCCTCGCCCCAGCGGCCGGCAAGCGCCAGGCTGAGCGCCAGATTCTGGCGTGTCTTCGGCGTGGCGCCAGGCTCGCGGACGGCGGCGGACAGGATCTGCACCGCCGTCACCGGATCGCCGGCCAGGGCATAGGCCAGGCCCCGGTCGCTGGCCGGTATCCGTTCGGCGTGCGCCACAAGCAGCGTCCGGGCCTCGGCCCAATTGCCTTCCGCGATCTGCGCTAGCACCAGATTCAGTGCCGCGCGACCGTCTGCGGGGTTGAGCGCAAGCGCATCGCTGAGCGCCTGTCCCGCGGAGGTGAAGCGGCCCGCGAGCAGATAGGCCTGCCCCAGCGTCGCCCGATAGTCGGCATTGCGCGGATCATTGGCGACCGCCGCTTCGGCGTGCCGCACCGCGCGTTCGCCGTGGCGCCCCTCGATCGCCTTGCGCGCCGCCCGCGCCTCTTCGGCAGCCTTTTTGGCGTTGGCGGCCGATGCGGCAAAGGCCCGCCCCTGCGCAAGCATGGTGCTTGCCCCGGTACCGCACACCGCAAAGGCGGCGGCACCGAGCGAGAGCATGAAGCGACGGTTCATCGTCGGTCCCCTTATTCTTTCCGTCCGGTGCCGACCTGACGGGCCAGCGTGTCGACCTCTTTCAGCGACGCTAGAAGGGCGTCGAGCGCTTCGGTCACGAGTTGCTGCGCCGAGCGGTTGGTCACCGCAGATGCGAGGCGCAGCCGAAGGTGACGATCGGTGTCGAGGCGGAGCGTGAATGCCGCCTTGCCCTTCTTCGCGCGCACATCGCGCGCCACCCGATCGACGAGGTTGCGGGACAAGGCCCGCGTCGCGACCGGCGCCGCTTCCGGTTCGGATTCGGCGGCAGCAGCAGGAACTGGCGGCTCGACGGGAGCAGCCTGCGCCGGTTCGACCGGCTCGGGCACCGCCTCAGCCGCCGGCTCTGCAAGACGGCGATCGAGCACTTCGCGCTGACGGAGCACCGCCGGGCGCTCGACCGGCGTGACCGGCGGCCGAACGGCGGCGTCCGCGAGCGGGGCGGGCGCCGGCACCGGTGCTGCGCCATGCGAGTCCAGCCCCATGTCGTTCCAGCCGAGATCGTCCGGGCCGCCCGAATGCGTGATGCCCAAAAAGCCTTGTGGCCGCATCGCGGGGCGCGCCTGTCCCTTGCGGGCGAGCAGGCCGGACGAGAGCGATGCGGTGGGCTTTGGCGTGCCGATCATCCGCACCTCCTCAGCTCACAACGCGGCGGCCGAAGCCGCTCGCCGGGCGCGCCATGCCGAATGCGGCCGGCGCGGCGGGCGCGCTGAACACGGTGCGCCGGAAATTCTTTTCCAGGCGATCGGCGATATAGCCCCACAGCGCCTCCACCTCGGCGGCGGACTTGCCGTTGGGATCGACCTCCATCACGGTACGGCCATCGATCATCGACGCCGCGAAATCGGTGCGGTGATGCAGCGTCACCGGCGCCACGGTGCCGTGCTGCGAGAGCGCCACCGCCGCTTCGGAGGTGATCCGCGCCTTGGGCGTGGCGGCATTCACGACGAAGATCAGCGGCTTGCCCGAACGCTCGCACAGATCGACCGTCGCCCCCACCGCGCGTAGGTCGTGCGGGCTGGGTCGGGTGGGGATCACGATCAGTTCGGCGACCTGGATAACGCTCTGGATCGCCATCGTGATCGCCGGCGGCGTATCGATCACCGCCAGTCGAAAGCCCTGCTGGCGCAGCACCTCCAGATCGGCGGCGAGCCGCGCAACGGTGGTCTGCGCGAACGCCGGAAATTCGGTATCGCGCTCGTTCCACCAGTCGGACAGCGATCCCTGCGGATCGATGTCGATCAGCACGACGGGGCCCTGTCCGGCCAGTTGCGCCTGCACCGCGAGGTGCCCGGACAGCGTGGTCTTGCCGGACCCGCCTTTCTGCGATGCCATCGCTAGAACGCGCATGAACCCCCTCAAGATTTCGGAACCAGTCGCAACAGGAAATGTCATGCCGGCGGATAAGAACCGGTTAACGCCGCGGCGGGCGGCGGAGGGAGATCGATCGGCAGTAGTAAAATCTTTCCCAAAAGATGGTTAATTGCCATTCACCATAAACGCGTGAAATGGAGCCTGTTCACGAAATGAAGCCGCTGGGGATAATTGCAGTTTCGGCCGCACTGGCGTTGGGGAGCCCGGCATTGGCGCAGGACAGCCCGGTCAAACGAGGCGTCGATGCCTATGCTCGCGGCGATTACCAGGCGGCGGTCGCGCTGTGGCAGCCCGCCGCCGAAAAGGGTGATGCCGATGCGCAGTTCAACCTCGGCCAGGCCTATAAGCTCGGTCGCGGCGTGAAAGCCGATCTGGGGGAAGCGGAAACCTGGTTCGGCCTCGCCGCCCGTCAGGCGCATGAACAGGCCGAGACCAATTATGGCTTGCTGCTGTTCGAGAACGGAAAGCAGGCGCAGGCGGTGCCCTGGCTAGACCGTGCGGCGACCCGGGGCGAACCGCGGGCGCAATATGTTCTGGGCGTGATGCTGTTCAACGGCGACGGCGTGACCAAGAACTGGATTCGCGCCTACGCGCTGATGACGCGGTCGTCCGCAAGCGGCCTGAACGCCGCGACGCAGACGCTCGCGCAGATGGACCAGTTCATCCCTGCGGAGGATCGGGAAGCTGGCCTGACGCTTGCGCGCAGCTATGAGCAGGCGGCCAGCACGGTCGTGCATGCGCCCGCCAAAGGCGCATCGCCGGCCAGGCCCAGGCCGACCACGGCATCGCCGGCCCCGAAACCCGCCCCAGCGACGCCCGATGGCAGCTGGCGGGTACAGCTCGGCGCATTCGCGGTCGCGTCGAATGCAGACCGGCTCTGGACGCAGGTTCGCGGGCGCTTCCCGGGACTGCGTTCCTATCAGGTCAAGTCGGGTCGGCTGACGAAACTGCTTGTCGGCCCCTTCCCTTCTCGCGCAAAGGCCGTCGAAGCCTGCCGCGAGATCAGCCCCTGCGTCGCGGTAAAGGAATGAAAGGGTCCGCACGCATGATCAGACGCCCCGTTGCCGCGCTTCTCGCCGCCGTCCCGCTTGCCCTTGCCTCCGGCGCCCAGGCGCAGAGCGATCAGCCGCAGGACGGCGAGCGCCGCACCCGCGTGTCGATCGGCGTTCAGGCGGTGCCCAGCTATCCTGGCGCCGACCACAATGTCATCCGCCCGCTGATCGACGTGGTGAGCGCGCGCGGCGATTCCCCCTTCGAGTTCGAAGCGGCGGACGAAAGCTTCAGCATTCCGTTGTACCGCCATGACGGCCTCGAACTCGGCACCGCGATGAACTTTGTCGGCTCGCGCCGGCGCAGCAGCGTGGGAGCCGATGTCGATTCGGTCGGCTTCAGCGTCGAGCTCGGTGGCGCCGCCGCTTATTGGTTCACCCCGGAACTCCGTATCCGCAGCGAGGTCCGCAAGGCGGTTTCTGGCCACAACGGGCTCGTGAGCGACCTCAGCCTTGATTACGTCGTCCGTGACGGTGATCGCTGGCTGGTGGCGGTCGGCCCGCGCGTTTCGCTCTCGGACGCACGCTTTCGCCGCGCCTATTTCGGCGTGTCGGCGCGCGATCGCCAAGCCGGACTCGCCGCTTATTCGATCAGCAACGATCCGATCCATTCGGTGGGGATCAGCAGCACCGCGACGCGGCAGTTGAGCACGCGCTGGGGCCTTTACGGCTATGTCGCCTATAACCGCCTGGTCGGCGACGCGGCGGACTCGCCGTTCGTCACGCAGCTCGGCTCGCGCAACCAATTCTCAGGCGGTCTCGCCCTGTCCTACAGCTTCGGCCGCGGCGTGCGCTGACAGCGGTCAGGCCGTCACCCACTCTGCGCTGGGAATCCCCTGCGCATAGAGCAGCGCGGTCAGGTCGCCATGATCGATCCGTGCGCCGGCAGCTTCGGCGACGATCGGCTTGGCGTGATAGGCGACGCCTAGACCGGCTTCGCGGATCATCGCCAGATCGTTGGCGCCGTCGCCCACCGCGATCGACTGTTCCGCGGTCAGGCCCAGATCGGCGATCGCGCCGAGCAGCGTCGCCTCCTTCATGCCGCTGTCGACGATCGGCCGGGCCACGGTGCCGGTGAGCGCGCCATCGGCAATCTCCAGCCGGTTGGCGATCACGCGATCGAAACCGATCGCCGAGCCGACCGGCTCGGCGAACCGGGTGAAGCCGCCTGAGACGAGAATGCAGTGCCCCCCGCGCGCGCGCATCGTCTTCACAAGCGCTTCGGCGCCGGGCATCAGCTTCACTCGCTCCGCCAGGCAGCGGTCGATCGCGCTCTCCGGCACTCCCTTGAGCAGCGCGACCCGCGCATCGAGGGCAGCTGCGAAGTCCAGCTCGCCGCGCATCGCTCGCTCGGTCACCTCGGCGATCTGCGGCTTGATGCCGGCATAATCGGCCAGCTCGTCGATGCACTCGACGGTGATCATCGTCGAATCCATGTCCGCGACGAGCAATTTCTTGGCGCGATGCTCGGCGCGCTGGATCACGACGTCGGCCCGTTCGAAGCGGGGCGCCAGCGCCGCGGCAGCCCGATCGGGTTCCTGGTTGAAATGAATGTCCGCCGCCCGCCCTTCATCGATCCAGGTCCAGCCGGCGACGTCGCACAGCGGCGTCATCGTCTCGACCGCGTCTGAAATTTCGCCTGCAGCGATCGATTCGGCTGCTATCAGCGTCGCAATGAACATGGCTTCCCCAAGATTACCGAGCGTCGCGCTCATTGCAGGGCCGACGGCCAGCGGCAAGTCCGCACTGGCACTGGCACTGGCCGAAAAGCATGACGGCACGATCATCAATGCCGATTCGATGCAGGTCTATGCCGATCTTCGCGTCCTGACCGCGCGGCCGAGTGTCGAGGAGGAAGCCCGCGTCCCCCACCGGCTGTTCGGCCATATCGACGGTGCGGAGGCGTGCTCGGCCGCGCGCTGGGCAGCGGAAGCACGCGCAGCGATCGACGAGGCCCATGCGTCCGGGCGCCTGCCGATCCTAGTCGGCGGCACCGGGCTTTATCTGCGCACCTTGCTCGACGGTATCGCCCCGGTGCCTGAAATCGATCCCCATATCCGGGCCGAGGTGCGGGCGCTTTCGGTGGCGCAGGCGCATGCGGCACTCGCTGCGGCCGATCCCGAGAGCGCAGCACGCCTGAAGCCGACCGACACGAGCCGCATCGCCCGCGCGCTTGAGGTGGTTCGCTCGACGGGACGGCCGATCGCGCGTTGGCAGGCGCGACGCGAGGGCGGCATTGGCGAACGCATCAACCTCGCGCCCTTGATCCTGCTGCCCGACCGCGATTGGCTCGGGGAACGGATCGACCGCCGCTTCGCGACAATGCTCGACACGGGCCAGGAGGAGGCGCGCACGCTGCTTGCGCGCAGCGACTTGCCCCCTGACGCACCGATTCTGCGCGCGATCGGCGTTTCGGAGACCGCGAAGATGCTGGCCGGCGAATGGGCCTTTCAACAGGCCGCACAAGCAGGGTCGCTTGCGACGCGCCAATATGCGAAACGACAATATACCTGGTTCCGTCGCCAGCCCCCGGGGGATTGGGAACGGGCGACGGAGACAGATTTATACGCGAACATGATCACCATTGAAAGAAAATTGTTCTAAAGATGGTTGACCTATCATATTCGTGCGGGTAGCAGCGCCGCTCGGCAGCATCGTTGCCGTGTGTGCGTGTTTTGGAAGAAGTGGAGATTATCGTGACCGAGAAAAGCGGCGCAGACATCCTGATCGAGGCGCTCAACGACCTCGGGGTGGAGGTCGTGTTCGGCTATCCCGGCGGTGCGGTGCTCCCCATTTATGACGCGCTGTTCAAGCAGGATCGGATCAAGCACATCCTGGTCCGCCATGAACAGGCGGCGACCCATGCGGCGGAGGGCTATGCCCGTTCGACCGGCAAGCCGGGCGTTGTTCTGGTCACCTCGGGCCCGGGCGCGACCAACGCGATCACGGGCATCACCGATGCGCTGATGGATTCGATCCCGATGGTCGTCATCACCGGCCAGGTTCCGACTGCGCTGATCGGCACCGACGCCTTTCAGGAAGCGGACACGGTCGGCATCACCCGCCACTGCACCAAGCACAATTATCTGGTGAAGCGACCGGAATTGCTCGGCGCGACCGTCCATGAGGCATTTCATATCGCCACCTCGGGCCGCCCCGGCCCGGTGGTGATCGACATTCCCAAGGACGTTCAGGTCGCCACTGCGCGCTACGAGACTCCTGGCCCCATTCAGCACAAGACCTATCGCCCGCAAACAGAGCCCGAAGCGGCGAAGATTCAGGAAGCGGTCGACATGCTGGCGGCCGCCGAACGCCCGGTCTTCTACACCGGCGGCGGCGTCATCAATTCCGGCCCGGAAGCCACCCGCCTGCTGCGCGAACTCGCGGCACTCACCGGCGCGCCGGTCACCTCGACACTGATGGGTCTCGGCGCGCTGCCAGCCTCGTCCGACCAGTGGCTCGGCATGCTCGGCATGCACGGCACCTATGAAGCCAACTGGGCGATGAACAATGCCGATCTGATCATTGCGGTCGGATCGCGCTTCGACGATCGCGTCACCGGGCGGCTCGACGCCTTCGCGCCGCATAGCCGCAAGGTGCATATCGATATCGACCGGTCGAGCGTGAACAAGAATGTTCGCGTCGATCTCGCGATCATCGCCGATTGCGCGCGCGCACTGGACGCGATGGTCCAATGCTGGAAGTCGCGCGGCCACCCCAGGCCCGATCTCACCGATTGGTGGAGCCGCATCGAGCGGTGGCGGGCGACGCGTTGCCTCGATTTCCCGGAAAGCGGCGACGTCATCATGCCGCAGCGCGCGATCCGCGCGTTGTACGAGGCGACCAAGCATCGTGTGCCGATCATCACCACCGAAGTCGGTCAGCACCAAATGTGGGCGGCCCAGCATTTCGGGTTCGAGGCGCCGAACAAGTGGCTGACCAGCGGCGGCCTCGGCACGATGGGCTATGGCCTGCCGGCCGCGATCGGCGCCCAGCTTGGAAATCCTGACGACCTCGTGATCGATATCGCCGGCGAGGCTTCGATCCAGATGAACATTCAGGAACTTGCGACCGCTACGCAATATCGACTGCCGGTCAAGATATTCATTCTCAACAACGAATATATGGGCATGGTCCGCCAGTGGCAGGAGCTGACCTATCAGTCGCGCTATTCGGAGAGCTATTCGGACGCGCTGCCCGATTTCGTGAAGCTGGCCGAGGCCTATGGCTGGAAGGGCATCCGTATCGAAAATCGCGGTCAGCTGGACGACGGCATCCAGGCGATGCTCGACCATGACGGCCCGGTTCTGGTCGACTGCCGCGTGGCGAAGCTGGCCAATTGCTTCCCGATGATCCCGAGTGGGGCTGCGCACACCGAGATGCTGCTCCAGGCGAGCGAAGTCTCCGGCGAGATGGACGACGAGGCCAAGGCGCTGGTTTGATGGTACAGGCAACAATCCTCCCCGGCACGCGGAGGGGGACCGCGGCCGCAGGCCGTGGTGGAGGGGGGCCTCCACAAGCGACTAACTCGCGGAGAGCCCCCTCCACCGTCGCTTCGCGCCGGTCCCCCTCTCCGTTCCGGGGAGGATCGAAGGGGTAGAAATGCACATCAAGGAAGAAGCCATCGAGCGCCACACGCTGGCGGTCATCGTCGATAACGAGCCCGGCATCCTCGCGCGGATCGCCGGCCTGTTCACGGCGCGCGGCTACAATATCTCGTCGCTCACCGTATCGGAGATCAGCGACGACGATCTGATCAGCCGCATCACCATCGTCACCTTCGCGTCCGCACCGGTGATGGAGCAGATCATCGCCCAGCTCGAACGGCTGGTGCCGGTCCACAAGGTGGTCGACCTCACCACCCAGGGCGAGCATGTCGAACGCGAGCTGGCGCTGGTGAAGGTCGCCGGCACCGGCGATCACCGGATCGAGGCGCTGCGCCTTGCCGAAGTCTATCGCGGCCGGGTGGTCGATGCGACGATCAGCAGCTTCGTGTTCGAAGTCACCGGCACGACGGAGAAGATCGACAAGTTCGTCGAACTGATGCGCGAGGTCGGCCTGGTAGAGGTCGCCCGCACCGGCATCGTCGCCATCTCGCGCGGCCGCGAGCCCGCCTGAATTTCAAGCCCTCTCCCATTGGGAGAGGGAGGGGCCCATGCGCAGCATGGGAGGGTGAGGGTGAATGCCTTCGTGCCCCGCCACCCTCATCAACTTCGACTGGCCAACCGGCGGATGCCGGCCGAAAAGTCTCCGTAATTCTCTCCCGATGGGAGAGGCGCAGAAAGGGAAATTAGGAATGCGTGTCTATTACGATCGCGACGCCGATCTGAACCTGATCACCGACAAGAAGATCGCCATCCTCGGCTATGGTAGCCAGGGCCATGCGCATGCGCAGAACCTGCGCGATTCGGGCGTCAAGGAGGTCGCGATCGCACTCCGCCCCGGTTCGGCTTCGACCGCCAAGGCGGAAGCCGCCGGCTTCAAGGTGCTGCCGAACAAGGAAGCGGCCGCCTGGGCCGACATCCTGATGATCCTGGCGCCCGACGAGCACCAGGCCGCGATCTGGGAGGCGGATCTCAAGGGCAACATGAAGCCGGGTTCGGCGCTCGCCTTCGCGCACGGCCTCAACGTGCATTTCGGCCTGATCGAGCCGCCGGCGGACATCGACGTGATCATGATCGCGCCCAAGGGCCCCGGCCACACCGTGCGCAGCGAATATGTCCGCGGCGGCGGCGTCCCGTGCCTCATCGCGATCCACCAGGACGCCTCGGGCAACGCGCATGACGTGGCGCTGGCCTATGCGTCGGGCGTCGGCGGCGGCCGCTCGGGCATCATCGAGACCAACTTCCGCGAAGAGTGCGAGACCGATCTGTTCGGCGAGCAGGCCGTGCTGTGCGGCGGCACGACCGCGCTGGTCCAGGCCGGCTTCGAGACGCTGGTCGAGGCGGGCTATGCCCCCGAAATGGCCTATTTCGAGTGCCTGCACGAGCTCAAGCTGATCGTTGACCTGATGTATGAGGGCGGCATCGCCAACATGCGCTACTCGATCTCGAACACCGCCGAATATGGTGACATCAAGACCGGCCCGCGCATCATCACCGAAGAGACCAAGAAGGAAATGAAGCGCGTGCTGGCGGACATCCAGTCGGGCCGCTTCGTCAAGGACTTCGTGCTCGACAACCGCGCCGGCCAGCCCGAGCTGAAGGCCAGCCGCATCGCCGCCAAGCGCCACCAGATCGAACAGGTCGGCAGCGAACTGCGCGCGATGATGCCGTGGATCACCGCCAACAAGCTGGTCGACCAGTCGAAGAACTGATCACAAGCGGAAACCATAAGTTGCCGGCTGCGCACTAGCATTGCGTGGCCGGCAGCCTCATTACGGGAGCGACGCAACCACCCGAAGGGAACAGTCATGCGCGCTCTCATTGCCCTCGCTCTTTTCGCGACCGCCCCGGTCGCGTTCGCCCAGGAACTGCCCGGCCAGGCAGACGCCAGCCGCGTCCCCGCCGGCACCTATATGGTCGATACCGGCCACACCCAGGTGGACTTCACGGTCAATCACTTCGGCTTCAGCCACTTCACCGGGCAGGCAGGCGGCGCTACCGGCTCGCTGACGATCGATCCCGCCAAGCCGAGCGACGCGAAGCTGGAGATCACCATCCCGACCAGCGGCATCGTCACCACCGTGCCGGCGCTCGACAAGCATCTCGCTTCGCCGGACTTTTTCGACGCAGCCAAATATCCGACGATCCACTTCGTCTCGACCAAGGTTGTCGTGAACGGCACCAAGGCCGAAGTGACCGGCGACCTGACGCTGCACGGCGTGACCAAGCCCGTGACGCTCGAGACCGAACTGGTCGGCGCCGGCACCAATCCGATGATGAAGAAGCTGAACTTCGGCTTCCGCGCGACCACCACGATCAAGCGCAGCGACTTCGGCATGGACAAATATGTGCCCTTCGTCTCGGACGAGGTGAAGCTGGAGATCAATGCCGCGTTCTCGGCCAAGTAAACCTTTGGTCTAATTGCCCTGCCCTCCCGCCTGCGCCACCACCGGCCCGGGCAGGAGGGCAGCGATGCAGGAACAGGAAGGCCGCGACGGCGCCAAGCGCGTCGAAGCTTTTTCGGATGGCGTGATTGCCATCATCATCACGATCATGGTGCTCGAACTGCACGCACCCGAAGTGCCCGGCCTAGGTGCATTGTGGGCGCAGTGGCCGGTGTTCCTGGCTTATGCGCTCAGCTACGCCTATGTGGCGATCTATTGGGTGAACCACCACCGGCTGTTCCAGTTCGCCACGCGCGTCACCAACGGCCTGTTATGGGCCAATATCGCGCTGCTGTTCGCGCTGTCTTTGGTGCCGTTCGCGACCGCTTATCTGGGCGGCCAGCATTTCAGCCGCGCCGCGACCATTCTCTACATGGCGGTGCTGCTGCTGCCGGCATTCGCCTATGGCGCGCTCCAGCGCATCATCCGCCGCACCAGCGCCACCAGTGAGGTTGCCCGCGCCTATCATCGTCGAACGCTGCGAAAGGGGACGGTCGCGACGCTCCTTTACGCTGCCGGCATTCCCCTCGCGCTGCTCTCTCCGCCGCTTGGCCTCGGCTGCGCGGCGGTGGTCGCCCTGCTCTGGTGCCTCGCGGACAGCCCGTTCGATCGCCTGTTCGGCGCATGACCGCGCCACATGGGAAAACGGCCGACGCATCGCGCCGGCCGCTCCGTCCCCCATCGACGAACCGTCAGAATCCGAATCTGGTGCGGATTCCGTAAAAGCGGGGTGTGCCGGGATAGCCGGCATAATTTCCGTTCTGCTCAGGCACGCCGAAACCGGTGATGTAGAAGAACTGGTTGGTGAGGTTCTCCACCCAGAATTCGACGCGGCGCCTGCCGTCTTCGGACTGTACGCCCACGCTCGCCGAAATCAGCGGATAGCCCTGATTGTAGAGCACATTGCGCCCGTTCGGCCCCGGCAGGCTGGAGGGGATGTTGACTTCGCTGTTGTAGCGCATGTTGACGTGGAACAGGCCGTGCAGGTCGCCGTGTAACCGGGGTGTCCAACTGCTCGCGAGCGTGATCGTGTGCCGCGGCTGATTTTCCAGCTGCAGCCCTTCCTTGCCCTCCAGCGGCGTGCCGGTGAAGTTGTTGCCGTCGCGATCATATCTCGCATCGATATAGCTGTAGCCCAGCTGGAAGATCAGGTCGCGCTGCGGCTGGATCGTCGCTTCCGCTTCGACGCCCTTGCTCGTCGTTTTCGGCACGTTCTGGACGACAAAGTTGGTGCCGCTGAACACCAGACTCTGGAGGCCATAGAATTTCGAATAGAAGCCCGCCAGATTGATCGTGAACTGCCGGCTCACCTCGGTCTTGAGGCCGATTTCGAACGAA
This sequence comes from Sphingomonas sp. RS6, assembly GCF_054489705.1. Classification (NCBI taxonomy): domain Bacteria; kingdom Pseudomonadati; phylum Pseudomonadota; class Alphaproteobacteria; order Sphingomonadales; family Sphingomonadaceae; genus Sphingomonas; species Sphingomonas sp. RS6. The sequence continues at coordinate 71,303 of NZ_JBTMWM010000011.1, read as the reverse complement.
TCGACCGTCTCGCGCCCGAAGCCCAGATCGGAGCCCTGCGCGCCGTTGCCGCCAAGCAGCACCGAATCGAACGTCGCCTGATCGAGATTATAGCCGCCGGACTTGTAGCCACGATCATAACCGCCATAGGCCAGGATCTGCGGCGTGAACTTGTAGGCAAGCTTCACCGTTCCGGTGACCTGCTCCTCAGTCCGCTTGTCGCTGTAATTGCCGTTGAATTCGCTGTTCACCGCCGGGTTGCAGCTCAGCAGGAACAGATTGTTGAACAGCCCCGGCACCTGCCGCAGGATATTGGCATAGGCCGTCGCCGCTGCATTGCCGGTGCGAACCTGATCGAAAAAGCCGCAGGCGCCGGTATTGCTGTTGATCGACGCCGTCATCTCCTTGGTTTCGCGGTTGTATCGCGCGCCCAGCGTCAGCGAGAGCTTGTCGGTCAGGTTGATGATGTTGTGGGTGAACAGCGCAAAGGCGTGGGTCTTCACGCGGAAATCATCATTGTTGTTGCCCTGCCCTGCCAATGCGCCGGGCAAGGGGCCGACGGCCAGCGCCGCAAGCCCGGGCACCACCGGGATCCCGGCGATCGGCGCGGTACCGACCTGCGCACGAAACAGCGTGACGAGCGGCGCCAACTGGCCATAAGCGGCCGGCGGCGCCGCCGGATTGAGCAGCACCTGGCCGAAGGTCGGCACCGTCGGGCCGAGCGAGCCATAGAATTGCACCGGCGTGCCGAAAAGTGGCTGAAGCTGGTCCGAGAACACCGCATCCACATATTGGTTGGCATCGTTGCCGGTCCGCACCGTATCGCGCAGCTTGTTGGTCTCGTTGAGATAAAATCCACCGACCAACCAATCGAGCTTGCCGCCCAGCGCCGATCCCTGCAGCCGGATCTCCTGCGTGAAATCGGTCAGCTGGTTACGATAGCCTTCGCGATAGGCGCGATCGATGCCCGAAAAGTCGATGTCCTGATCGCGCAGCACGCGCCAGTTGCGATAGGCGGTGATCGACGTCAGCCGCACCTTGCCGAAATCATAGTTCAGCTCGCCCGAGACGCCATAGTCCCGCACCCGCTCGGCATAATCGCGGTTGGGCGAAATCGCCTGAGCCCGATCGCTCGGATCGCCGGTGTAGAGGCCGGTCAGCCCGCGCATCGCCGCCACGGCCTGAATGGCGGGCGCCAGCGCGCCGCGCGCGGCCGACACGGCGCCGCAGCACTGCTCGTCGGTTTCGTAATAATCGGCGATCAGGCGGAACGTGAGGTCGCTGCTGTCGAACAATGCCTGACCCCGCACTGCCCAGCGGTTGAGATCGTTGATTGCCCGGTCGCTGTTGACGTCCTCAATGAAGCCGTCGCGTTTCCGATAGCTGCCGTCGAGCCGCAGCGCGATCGACTGGCTGACCGGCCCGGTGATCGCGCCGCGCGCCTCATAGGCGTTGTAGTTGCCATAGCCTGCCTCGACATAGCCGCCGAGATCGAACTTGGGTTGCGCCGTCGCGATGCTGAGCGCGCCGGCCGAGGTGTTGCGGCCGAACAGCGTCCCCTGCGGACCGCGCAACACCTCCACGCTGTCGAGCTCGGGCAGTTCGGAAATGGCCACCCCGGCGCGGGCACGAAACACGCCGTCGATGAACACGCCCACCGCCGGTTCAAAGCCGGGATTGTCGCCGCCGGTGGTGATGCCGCGGATATAGATGGTGGTGCCGGTGGCCGATGACTGCCCTGTCGAGGACTGAAGCGATGGCGCCAGCTGCTCCAGATCCCGCACATTGTCGACGGCGGCGTTGCGCAGCAGCTCCGGCCCGATCGCGGTGACGGCGATCGGCACGTCCTGCACGGTTTCGTTGCGGCGCGTGGCGGTGACGACGATCTCGTTGGCGGCGACGTAGCCCTGATCCTCTGCCACACCGCTCGGGGCGGATGCCTCCTCTTGCGCGAAGGCTGGGGTCGCGACGATCAACACGATCGCACACGCCGCGAGCAACTCGGCCTTTCTCATCTGGTCCCTCTCCTCGTTTCGCTCCGATCTTACGCCGGTCGCGACTTTGCATTTTCGTTGTCGTGAAACTAACGCTCGATTTTCAGGGCCGTCAACGGGCGGAGCCCCGCAAGGCCGCCGCAATTTCGGGCTTTTTCAGGGGCTAGCGGGGAATACGAGCGCGCAAGCGCCCGTTGCCGTAACGTCACCCGAACCTGACGAGAAAGGAAAATAATGCACGACGCCCATGACGAACCCGAGGACGGCGACATCGTCGCGCCGCCGCCGAAGCTCCCGGTTCCCGAAGAGGTCGCCGACGCGATCCGTACGCTGATCCGCTGGGCGGGCGACGATCCCACGCGCGAAGGCCTGCTCGATACCCCGCAGCGGGTGGCACGGGCCTGGAAGGAATATTGCAGCGGCTATGACGACGACCCCGCACGTCACCTCGGCCGCGTTTTCGAGGAAGTCGGCGGCTATGACGAGATTGTGTTGCTGAAGGACATTCCCTTTCAGTCACATTGCGAGCACCACATGGCGCCGATTACCGGCAAGGCATCGATCGCCTATCTGCCGAAGAACCATGTTGTCGGAATCTCGAAACTTGCCCGCGTGCTTCACGCCTTCGCTCGCCGCCTGCAGGTGCAGGAACGGCTCACGGCGGAGGTCGCCGACTGCATCTGGAATCATCTGCACCCGGTGGGCGTCGCGGTGGTGATCGAGGCGCAGCATGGCTGCATGACCGCGCGAGGCGTACGCACGCCGGGCGTGGGCATGGTGACCAGCCGGATGATGGGCGTGTTCCGCGAAGACGAGCGCAGCCGGGCCGAAGTTCTGAAGCTGATGGGATATTGATGCCGAGCCGCGTCCTTGTAACGGGTGGCGCCCGCCGCATCGGTGCCGCGATCGCGCGCCATCTGGTCGGGCGCGGCTGGGCCGTTGCCATCCACCACCACCACTCCCCCGAGGACGCGGAGGCACTGGCGGAGGCGCTGCGCGCGGACGGGGCCATGGTGACCGTCCTCAGCGGCGAACTCGCCGACATGGGCACAGCAGCGACGCTGGTCGCGGACGCGCGTGCTGCGCTGGGAGGGCCGCTCACGGCCGTCGTCAACAACGCTTCGCTGTTTCAGTATGACCAGGCGTCGAGCGACGATCGGGCGCTGCTCGATCGGCACATGCACGTCAATCTGGCGGCACCGGTCGCGCTCGCCGTCGCACTCGCGGCGCAGGCCGACCTGGATGATGGCGCGGTCGTCAACCTGCTCGACCAGAAGGTCGGCAATCTCAACCCGGATTTCTTCAGCTATACCTGCTCGAAACTGGCGCTTGCCGGCGCGACAGAGATGCTCGCCCGGTCGCTCGCGCCGCGCGTTCGGGTGAACGCCGTCTCGCCGGGGCTGACGCTGCCCAGTCTCGACCAGACGGACGAGGAGTTCGAGCGCACAGGCCGCCAGAATTTGCTCCAGCGCCATGTCGACCCCGGCGACATTGCCGCTGCTGTCGCCCATCTGCTCGAAAGCCGGTCGATCACCGGGCAAAACCTCTTTGTCGACTGCGGTCAGCGCTTCCTCGCCCGCGACGGCGACGTCATGTTCGAAGGGCGGAGTCGGCCCGATGCCTGACTATACGATCCGGCTCGAGGCGCTGACGATCCCGATCGGCCTCGGCATCCATCCGGAAGAACGCGCGGCGCCGCAGCGCGTCCGCATCGACGTCAGCATGATCTGCAGCTATCCCGCCCGGCCGGAGGACCGGATCGACGCCGTCGTCGATTATGACCGACTGCGCGAGGGCATTCACGAACTCGTTGCCGGCCGGCATTTCGAGCTTCAGGAAACGCTGTGCGAGGAGATTTCGGCGCTGGCGATGCGCGATCCTCGCGTCCGTTCGGTCATCGTTCGAACGACCAAGCCGGACATCTACCCGGATGCCGGCATCGGATGCGAGATTATACGTAGCCGAGCGAGACCAGCACAATAAACCATGTCTCGGGCGCCGCGCCCGCCTCCCCCGCGCTATAATTCCAGGGGGCCTCCGGCAGGAGGTTCGTTCTTGGAAGCTGCGTGCCTGGCGCCAGGGGAAGTTTGATGTCGATTGCCAGTTTTGTCCGCAACAGCGCTCTTGCGATGATGGCAATGCTCATCGTCGGCGGCCTGCTGGCGGCATGGCGCCTCGACAGGATCCGCATGGGCGGCGAGATGCAGCTGCGCCAGGAGATGAACGCCGAACTGATCGCCGACATCCTGCCCCCGCCCGAATATATCATCGAGCCGTTCCTCGAGGCCACGCTGATCGCGCGTGATCCCGGCGCGGCCGGTCCGCATGAAACCCGTCTCGAATCGCTGCGCCGCCAGTATCTCGAACGCAACCGCTATTGGCAGACAGCGTCCGTCGACGAAGCATTGCGAAAGCAGTTGCTGCAACAGGCCCATCCCGCTGCCGAACGATTCTGGAACGAGCTGGAGACCGGCTTCCTGCCGGCAATCCGGCGCGGCGACACGGCGGCTGCACAGGCGAGCTACGCGAAGCTCGGCGAAGCCTATGCCGCGCACCGCGCCGCCGTCGACAAGCTGGTTGCGATGACCACCGCCGAGCAGCAGCGTGTTGAAGCCGAGAGCGGCGGTGAGTTCTATCTGGCGATCAGTATCGTCCTCGTCCTCGGCCTGATCGTCGCTGCGCAGGCGCTGCACTTCTACATCACCATGTACCGTCGGGTGCTCGAACCGGTTGGAACGCTGTCGCGGCTCACCGACCGGCTCGCGCGTGGCGAAACCGCGGCCATCCCCTATCAGGATCGCAAGGACGAAGTCGGCAGCATCGCCCAGGGGCTTGAACATTACCGCTCCGCCGCCGCCAAGCGCATCGAGACCGATGCGAAAAAGCTGGAGGAGCAGCGCGAGGTTACCGAAGTGCTGGGCAATGGCCTGCTCGCGCTTCGCGAGGGCGATCTGACGCGAACGATCGACCGCCAGTTCCCCGCCGAATATGAAGTGCTGCGCCACAACATCAACGAAGCGATCGCCTCGCTTCGCAACCGGGTGCAACTGGTCAGCGAAAGCTCCGAGAACATCCGCACCACCTCGCTCGAGGTTGCGCACGGCTCCGAAGACCTCGCGCACCGCACCGAAAAGAGCGCAGCCAATCTCGCCCAGGCGACCGAGGCGCTTCAGAAGATCGAGGAGCGGCTACGCGCGACGATGATCGCCGCGGACAACACCGTGAAGCGCGCCAGCGAGGCGACCAGCGCGCTGCGCGACGGCCGCGGCACCACCGCACGTGCCGTCGAGGCGATGGACCGTGCGAGCGGCAGCGCCAAGAACATCGACGGCGTGATCGAGGGGCTGGACAAGATCGCATTCCAGACTCGCGTTCTGGCAATGAATGCCGCCGTCGAGGCCGGGCGCGCGGGCGAGGCCGGTCGCGGCTTCATGGTCGTCGCCGACCTAGTCGCCGCGCTCGCGCTGCGCGCCGAGGATCAGGCCAAGCAGGCGCGCGACATGCTGAGTGAAACCCAGGCCGACATCCTTCAGGCCGCCGATGCCGTCCATCACACCGACACGGCGCTCGACACGATTTCGGGCGATGTCGAGGCGGTTCATAATCTGATCGAGGCGATCGATCACGACAATCACGCCCAGTCCGCTGCCGTGACGCAGGTCGCGACCGCGATGAAGGCGATGGATCTGGTGACGCAGCAGAACGCCGCGATGGTGGAGGAAACCTCGGCGGCGATCCGCAACCTCTCCGGCGAGGTCACCTCGCTTGCCGAGCGTGCCGGCGCCTTCCGCTTCGAACGCACCGGCACCGTGGCAGCCGCACCGGTCGTCAGCCAGCGACGCGGCGCGACCGTTCACTGATTGCGGACGCCCGCACCGGGCGCGAACGGCCCGGCGCGGCGCGCTGCCTTCAGGCGCGGTTCGCGGCGCTGAGCACCGCACGGACCGATGCCGTCGCGATATCGGCATCGATGCCCACGCCGAACACCGTCCGCCCATCCTCGGTGCGGCATTCGACATAAGCCGCAGCCTGCGCGTTGGTGCCGACGCCGATCGCGTGTTCGCTATAGTCGACAACATCCAGCCCCGGCCCTGTAGAACTGGCAAGCGCATCGACGACGCCCGAAATCAGGCCGTTGCCGCGGCCGGAAATCGATCGTTCCGCACCGTCCACCGAAATCCGCCCGACGAATACGCGGCTGCCGGCGGCCCCCGTCTCCTCATAATCGACCAGCGCGATGCGGTCGTTCGCGCTCGGGAGATAGACCTTCTCGAACAATGCCCATATGTCGGCAGCTTCGAGCTCACGGCTGGTCTCGTCGGCCAGCGTCTGAACTTCTTTCGAAAATTCGGCCTGCATCCGCTTCGGTAGCTTCAGCCCTTTGTCCTGCTCGATCACCCAGGCAACGCCGCCCTTGCCTGATTGCGAATTGACGCGGATCACCGCCTCATAGTCGCGGCCCAGATCCTTGGGATCGATCGGCAGATAGGGGACTTCCCAGAAATCGTCGTTGCGCACGGCCTGCGCAGCAAAGCCCTTCTTGATCGCGTCCTGGTGGCTGCCCGAAAAGGCCGTGAACACCAGTTCGCCGGCATAGGGATGGCGCGGATGGACCGGCAACTGGTTGCAATATTCGACCGTGCGGATCACCTCGTCGATGTCCGAAAAGTCGAGCCCGGGATCGACGCCCTGCGTGTAGAGATTGAGCGCCAGCGTCACCAGGTCGACATTGCCGGTCCGCTCGCCATTGCCGAACAGGCAGCCCTCGACGCGATCCGCACCCGCAAGCAGCCCGAGTTCGGACGCGGCGACACCTGTGCCGCGATCATTGTGCGTGTGGAGGCTGATCACCACGCTTTCGCGGTCGCGAATGTTGCGGCAGAACCATTCGATCTGATCGGCATAGACATTGGGCGTCGCCGCCTCCACCGTGGCAGGCAGGTTCAGGATCAGGGGCTTTTCCGGCGTCGGGCGCAGGATATCCATGACCGCTTCGCAGACCTCGACCGAGAAATCGAGTTCGGCGGTGGAAAAGGTTTCCGGGCTATATTCGAAATGCCAATCGGTGTCGGGCTGCTTGGCCGCCTCATCGCGCAGCACCTTCGCCCCCTCGATCGCGATCTGCCGAACCTCGTCGCGCGCCATGTTGAACACGATGCGACGCCACACAGGCGAAACCGCATTGTAGAGATGGACGATCGCACGCTTGGCGCCCTTGAGCGACTGGAAGCTGGTTTCGATGAGGTCACGGCGCGACTGGGTCAGTACCTGGATGGTCACGTCGTCCGGTACATTGCCCTCGCGGACCAGGCCGGCGATGAAGTCGAACTCGGTGGCGCCGGCGCTCGGGAAGCCGACTTCGATCTCCTTGACGCCCACCTTTACCAGCAGGTCGAAGAAGCGCCGCTTCTTCTCCGCGTTCATCGGGTCGATCAGTGCCTGGTTGCCGTCGCGCATGTCGGTCGACAGCCAACGCGGCGCGCGGGTGATGGTACGGCCGGGCCATTGCCGGTCGGGCAGGTCGACCTGGGGGAACGGACGGTATTTGACGCTCGGATCGCGCAACATGACGGGGTTCTTTCGATTGCTCGCGCCGCGCCTAGCGCAGCGGCAGTGCCTTAAGGAAGCTCAGTTTGCCCTTAGGGGACGACGCGCAGGTGCGAACCCGGCCCCTAAGGGCGGATAAGTCGCAGGGTAAGAAGCGTCGCAATCGTCACGGCGCCGTATTGCCGCAGGACGATCGGCTTGTCCAGCCAGCGCATGTGACCGCGCATGACCCTATTCGGCGGCGTTGCGGTCGGCGGCATCTGCAGCGTCCGCGTCGTCCGGGGTGGGCGTTGGTGCCGGTGTGGCGACGATCTCCGCCATCGGCGGCGGATCGGAATAGTTGGTGGTCTCGCCCCCGCCGCAGCCGCCGAGGATGAGCAACCCAGCCACAGCACTCATCAGCCGCCACGCCCTTCGCATTCAAACTCCCCTTCGTTCGATCGGCGCTGTTTCGGCCGTCCAGCGCCGTGATGCAAGGGCCCCGGGGGCCACGAACTGTTGCAACCACGCACCACCGCGCCGCCAGAGCGGCTCGGCTCGACGAGGAAATTCCACCTCCGCGCTGGACAGAAGCCGTTTCGCACGATCAAAGGCGATCAGGGACGTGCATCGGCGCACGAACCGCAGTACATCGTCTGTCGCGACAAGGGGGAGGAAGCCTCTCAAGCCCGAGGCGCTGACGAAGGAAAAGCCCGCGAACGGGCACGAACAGGAGTAGAATATCATGGCCGAAACCAAGGCACGCGGCGGTATCGCAAAACCGGTCACCCCTTCGCCCGAACTGGCGAAGATCGTGGGCACGAGTGACCTGCCCCGCAGCGAGATCGTCAGCAAGGTCTGGGAGTACATCAAGAAGCACAACCTCCAGAACCCTGAAAACAAGCGTGAAATTCTGGCCGACGACACGCTGAAGCCGATCTTCGGCACGGACAAGGTGACGATGTTCGAGATGAACAAGCACCTCGCCAAGCACGTCAAGTGATCTGACCGGTCCGCCGCATTGCATTGCGGCCGAACGAAACGGGGCGGGCATCCAGCGATTCCCGCCCCGTTGCTTTTCCGGCATTGCCCGTGATCGGTACCCGTCCCGATCGATTCGATGGCGGTGCCGCGATCAATGCGCCAGGAACAGCGGCACCGGGCATTCGTCGAGCATCCGCCGGGTGACGCCGCCGAACGCAGCCTGGAGAAAGCGGCTGTGGCCGAAGCCGCCCATCACCAGATAATCGCCCCGCTGCCGCTGCACCTCCGCAAGCAGGACCGCACTGGCAATGTCGCGCGCGGATTCGACGCACAGGATCGGCCTTATGCCGTGCCGCGACAGATATTCGGCCGCGTCGGCGGGCGGGGTACGCAGCGATCCGTCGTCGACGGCGAGGATCGTGACCGTTCCGGCATGTTTCAGCAACGGTACCGCGGCCTGAAGGGCCGCTTCGGCCTGTCGAGAACCGTCCCAGGCCACCAGGGTATGGCCATAGAGGTTGAAACCCCGTGCGCTCGTCGGCACGGCGACGATGGGCTTGCCCGTCTTGATGATCGTATCGCCGACGAGCCGGCGCATGTCGGGATAGCCGACATCGTCGAAATTGCGATTGAGCACCACCAGATCGGCGAGCGCAGTGGCATCGCGCAGGCAGGGACTGGCGAAGCCAGTATCGTCCACCCAATCATAGGGGACTTCCTCCACCCGCAGCCGAGCTTCCATGCGCTCGCGATTGACCGCCTCACGCGCCTGCTCATCGGCCATCAGCGCAGCGGATCCGCCCATTTCAGCATAGTCGCCGACAAATTCCGGCACGATCGCAATATCGACGCAGCGAAGGTGCCCATCGAGCCCCTTCGCGATATCGAGTGCAGCCTGGAAACGTGATTCCTGGCCAACATCATCATGCATCATGACGAGGATATTCTTCATCACCCATCTCCTGTCGGAAACACAATTTAACCGTCAGGCAGGACTAGGTGGAGATGACGAACGGTAACATTGTGTTAGTTACTGATACCCGGCAGCAATTCGTTCGAGCGCCGCCCGGTCGCGAATTTCGACGCTGCGCAGATCCGGCAACGCCACGATTCCGCTCCGTTTCATCGCCGTCATCTTGCGACTGACCGTCTCGATCGTGAGGCCCAGCAATTCGGCCATCTGCTGGCGTGTCAGCGGCAACGGCACACGCGCACCGTCCACCGGGCCCGCCCGCGCCGCGAATTCGAGCAACAAGCTGGCGACGCGCTCTCCGGCGCTCATCCGGCCGAGCAGAAGCATCCAGCGTCGCATATGATCGAGTTCGTCATAGGCGCGCGCGAGCAGCGCCTCGCCGATCGCGGGATAGGCGCGGACCATGTTCGCCAGCGCCGTGCGCGGGAAGGTGCAGAGCTCGGCCTCGGTCAGCGCGGTGACGCAGTGCGTCGACGGCCGCTCGTCGATCGCGCCGACGAAATCCCCGGGAAAAGCGAGTCCGAGCATCTGCTCGCGGCCGTCCTCCAGCGATGCGGCCAGCTTGACGAGCCCGCCATGCAGGATGCCGACATGATCGGCGACATCGCCTTGCCAGATCAGCGCCTCCCCCCGGCGCAGCATCCGCTTGCGGCCGATCTGATTGAGCGCGTCGAGCGCGGGCGGCTCGAGTCCGCCGCACAGTGCCGTCATTCGGACGCCGCACGTCGCGCAGCGTGCAGGAACCGTCCATTCCGCTGCGCCGATCTGCATCTGATCGTGATCCCTGTACATCAATCGCCTCCCGCACGCGGCATGCCGCGCACAGGCGAATGCTGTCGCTACGTATTGATCCGAAGCAAAGACCGGAGCCGGCCTGTGAACATTACCTAGTCGGCTGGTTGCGCCCGATCAAAACCGCGGCGCGGCGGAAAGCGTACCCGGTGCCTCGTCGAAAACGAGGAGAACATCACATGCGTACTTCGCTTCTTGTCGGTCTGGCAGCCGCCGGCCTGCTGGCGTCGACCGCGAGCGCGCAGGCACAGGACGATACCGGGATCGCGGCAGGCGACTGGCTGGTCCGCCTGCGCGGCATCGTCGTCGCCCCGAATGAATCGTCCGGCGGCATCCAGCCCGGCATCCCCACCGGCAAGGTCGGCGTTGGCGATGCGGTGATGCCGGAAGTCGATTTCACTTACATGGCGACCGACCATATCGGCGCCGAGCTGATCGTCTCCAGTACCCGCCACGACATCACCGGGCGCGAAGCGATTTCCGGCCTGGGCACGGTGGGCCACACCTGGGTCCTGCCGCCGACGCTGACGCTGCAATATCACTTCATGCCGAAGGCGGCGGTGCGCCCCTATGTCGGTGCGGGCGTCAACTACACCACCTTCTATTCGTCGAAGACCAGCGATTCGCTGAACACCGCGCTGGGCAAGACCGAATTGTCGCTGAAGGACAGCTTTGGCTACGCGCTTCAGGCCGGCGTCGATATCGACATCAACAAGAAGTTCTTTCTGAACCTCGACGTCAAATATATCGATATGGACACCACGGCGCGCCTGACGACGGGCAACACGGTCAACAGGACCAGCGTCCACATCGATCCGCTGGTGTTCGGCTTCGGCATCGGCACCCGCTTCTGAAGCAATCGTCCCCAAGGCCGCGGGGCGTGACGGGGAGTCGTCGGCTAGGGCCGGCGGCTCCCCTTTTGCGTCTTCTTCACCGCGAGGCAGATATCCGATTGTCAGCGGCGGATCGCGCTGGCACGTTCAAGCATCACAGGCCACCCCGACGTGCAGGAGAGCGCCCGGATGCTGTCGCCCGCGATGATCGAAGCGACCGGATTTCGCCGGAGCGTCGCCCCTAAACGCGCGCTCGAACTGGCGGACTCGCTGGAGCGCGCCCTGCTCGAACGCGGCTGGCCGACGGGGCTTGTTCTCGGTTCCGAAACCGATCTTGCCCGCGAACATGGATCGACGCCCCAGGCCATGCGCCAGGCGTTACGCGTCCTCGAAGGGCGCGATCTCGCCCATGTCCAGCGCGGCGCATCGGGCGGCCTCGTACTGCATCAGCCGTCGCTTGCGCAGACCGGACGGCTGATGGCGCTTCATCTGGTTGCACACGGGGTTCCCGCCGGGCAGGTCGCCGAGGCCGGAGCCCTGCTGAGAAACAAGCTGGGCCGCACGCACGACACTGCCGGCGCACGACGCTTCGCCGCGGCCCTGCTCGATCAGATCGACGCCGCATCGAACGCGGGCGACCGCGCCCCGGCGCACGCCAGCCGCGACAGCCGCGCGCTCCAGATTGCGCGGCAGATTCTGGAACAGCATGAGCGGGCGGATGCCGAGATCGGCACGATCGACCAGTTGATCGAGGCGCACGCCGCCTGCCGTCCGATCATCGTTCAGGCGCTGCGCATCCTCGAAAATCTCGGCATGGCGGCGGCGGTGCGCGGGCGGGGTGGCGGCTTCAGGCGAATTGCGCCGCCGCCCTGCGCATTGGTGCGCGCCACCCTGCCCCATTTCATTGCGCACGATATCGACCCGGCACTCTGTGGGCGGCTGATCGAGGCGATCAACGAAATCCATGCCGAACGCGCCGCGCTGCGCGAGCATGACGCGGCGACGCTGCGCGCGCTGGTGGCCGAGGTCCGCGTCGAGGACATGATGCGCGGCGAGGTTGCCGCGCAGGTCGCCGTGCTGCGCCATATCGCCGGCTCGGCTGATTGCGCCGTGCTCCACATGCTGGTCCGCTGCCTCTGGTATTATTGCTATCACCGGATGACGCAGCAACCACCGCCCCTGCCCTTCATACCGGCGGAGCAAGCGCGCGCGATCGTCGACGCGCTACGCGAGATGGCGGAGGCGGTGATCGCCGGCGATGCGGGGGCCGCCGCCGAGGCGATGGCGCAATGCAGCGCGCTGGGCCGGCCGCCCTCGCCGCCCGGCCCGCGCCGCGGGCGGGGCTGAGCGGCGAGCCCGCCCGAGCGCGATCAGCCTGGCATGCGACACTCGAAGCTGTCGGCCGATTCGACATCTCCGCTGCCCTTGTAGCGAAGCACCGTCGGATAGGCGCAGACCGGCCGCGTGCGTCCCGGCCAGGGCGAGGCAGGGTTGGCGCGACCGATCAGCCGGTCCGGCGCCTCACCACGCTCGACCCAGGCGACCAGCGCGTCGAAACTGTCGATCCCGTCAGTGGCTGGACCACCGGCGCAATGACCCATGCCGGGCACCGGAAATACGCGGACCGTATCGGCCGCCCTGCCGCCGGCGCGATCATCGACCTCGCGCCACCATGCGATCGTATCCTCAACCGAGAAGACCGGATCGGAAACGCCATGCGGAACGATCATCTTGCCGCCACGCCGTCGGAACGCATCAAGATCGGGCGAACGCGCGCCGATATCCTGCCACGCAGAGCGCGTGAAGGCGCCGCCGGTCGCATAGATTTTGCCGGCATCACGATCGAAATCGAACCTCATCGCGAAATCGAGCCCGCCCTGCGGCCCCGGCGCCACGCGAGTGGGCGGCGTGGTGAAGATCATCGCGAGCGAAGGCGCCCCCATCAGCACATTGAGCGCCGGAACGCGTCCGTCGGCCGAGCCCATCTTCCAGATCCGCCAGCCCATGTCCGACCAGCCGGCATCCCAGGGAAAGCTGGCATAGAGCGGCTTGCCGCTGCTGTCGCGAACCCCGTCATGGATGCGGACCAGCGCGTCGACCTGCGCCGTCGACAGGCAGCCGGCCTGTTTTTCGCCGGTGCAAAGCGACTGACGGAGCACCGGCAGCACCCGCGCCGACGTGCAACTGCCCGGCGTGCCGATGATGCCGTCGACAAGGCCGTCATCGACGTCGCACGCCTTCAGCACCGCGCCGCTCACCAGTTTCAGATCGGCGTCGCTAAAGGCACTCGCCAACCCGGGCACCGTGACCGGACGCGGCGCTGCCGAGGCGATGCTCTGCGTATCCCACGCCTCCGCCACCGCCGCGCGCGGCAGCGACATGCCCGGCGCAGCCGCCACGATGCCGTCGAACAATGCGGGATAGCGCTGTGCCAGCATCATCCCTTCCTGCCCGCCCTTCGAACAGCCGACGAAATAGCTGCGCGCCGGATCGCGGCCGTAAAAGTCCGAAACCAGCTGTCGGGCGGCCTTCACCACCACCGGCAGCGATGCGCCGCCATAATCGGCGCGTGCCTGCGGATCGAAGCCGAAAGCGGACGGGCCGCCCCGCTCGGGCGCGGCGTTCACGGCATTGTCGTGCCCCGAATCCTGCGACAGCACCGCGTAACCCTTTGCAAGCGCGGGAGCGCCCGGTCCGGTCATGCCCAGCGCATCGCCCAGCTCGCCATTGGTGCCGCCGCCGCCCTGCATGTAGAAGCGGCCGTTCCATTCGGCCGGCAGCCGCAGGTGGAAACGGATCGCATAGGCCTGGCCGTCGATGCCGGTGCGCTGCTTCATTGTCCCGATCACTTCGCAGTGGGCGGGAAGCTGAGGCGGCGGGCCTGGCGGCGGGCCCATCGGGTTGGGCGGCAGCTGCGCGGGACCGGCTTCGCGATAGACGGCGGAAAGCGGCGTCGCGCCCTCCCCCTGCCCCGCCATGATGCGCCCGGCCAGCGCCGTGCAGCGCGCCGCCGCGTCGGCCTGCCCGGCGCTCGATGCCGTGTCGGAGCCGTCACGAATGCAGGCCGTCGGCGCCAGCAACGCGATGCACGCAGCGGAACGAAGAAAACGATTCATACCCATCTCCCAAAAACGATCCCGGCTCGCGTTCAAAACCGCACGAGCGCCCGCACGCCATATTCACGCGGCGCGCCATAGAATTCATTGTTGCCCGATTGCCCGCTGACATAGCGGGAATTGGCGAGGTTCATGCCATAGGCCTCGATCGACCAGTTCCCGAGGCCAAGCGTCAGCTGCGCTGAAAGCAGCCCGCGCCCGCGCAGATAATCGAGAGTCGGCGTATAGAGCAGGTTGGTCCAGCGCGGGCCGACATAGGCATAGTTGAGCCGTGGCGTCAGCGTCCTCGTCCCGCCCAGCGCGAAGTCGTACTGGACGCCGGCATTGTAACTCCAGCGCGGCGAGAACAGATTGTCGCCGCCGCCCGCCGTTGTCAGATAGGGCGTATAGTCGAAACAGACGGGCGGGTTCGATGCGGTGCCGGCGGGGCATTGCGGGCCATATTGGGCGAGCGCCGGCAGCGTGCGGGTGTTGACCAGCGTCACCGCGTCGAGCTTCGAATCGACATAAGCGATGCCGCCATCGACCGAGAACCCGCCGCTGCGCGCCTGAAGCTGCAGCTCGATGCCCTTGATCGTCGCGTTCGAGATGTTGAACACGCCCGACTGGCCGGAGGCGGGATCGCGCCCGTCGAACTGGAAGTTGCGATACTTCATGTAGAATCCGCCCAGCTGGGCACGAACATGATCGTCGAGGAACGCCGTTTTCACCCCGACTTCGTAATCCCATACCGTTTCCGGATCGAACTCGGACGTGGCGGAATTGATGCCGCCCGGCTTGTAGCCGCGGGCGACAAAGGCATAGACCATCGTGTCGGCATCGGCATTCCAGTTGAGCCCGATCTTGCCGGTGACACGGCCATCCTCATGCGCGCCGACCAGATCGGCGACGGTGAGGCCATCGGGGCCGAAGATCGGCGTGCCCGCGCCGATCACCACCGCGCCCTTCTGTTCCGCCCGGAAATGCGAATAGCGGACGCCGACCTGCGCCTCCAGCCCTTGGGCGATCTCGTAATTGCCCTGTGCGAACACGCCCCAGGTGATCTTGTCCTGCTTCTGGTCGATATCGGTGGGATCGGTGACGACGCCGCTACGCGCCTCGATGTCCACGTCCACCTTGTTGCGCTGGTAATAGCCGCCCAGGATCCAATCGAATGCGCCGTCCGTTGGCGAGATCAGGTTGATTTCCTGGCTCCACTGCCGCTCGCGCACGAACTGGTCCTGCGTCTGATCGGCGAGACGGCTGCCGTCGGTATCGTAGAGATTATTGATGCGCTTGTTGGTATAGCCGCTCACCGATCGCAGCACGGTGCCGCCGGCGAATTCGTAGCGCAGCTCCAGGCTGGCGAGGAACGCCCGCTCATGGTTGAGCGTCGGCGCGTTGTACGTCAGGTCGCGAATATCGTCCTGGCGATCGGCGGCGAATTCGGTGCCGGCGATTGGCCGATAGGCATAGCCGCCGGTCTGCCGGTCGACCCATTCGACCTTGCCCAGCGCGCGGAAATCGCCCGGCGACCACATCACGCCGAACCGTCCGGCCTTTTCGTTCAGCCGATCAGGCTTGTTGTCGTAAGGCCCGAGATCTTCGTAATAGCTGTCGCGCCGGCGAAAATTGCCCGACGCGCGCACCGCGAGGTCACCCGTCACCGGCAGGTTGATTGCGCCCTGCCCGGTCACTTCATCGTAACTGCCATAGCTGGCCTGGGCATAGCCTTCGATGCGATCGGTCGACGGGTTGCGCGTGTTGATGAAGATCGCCCCGCCCGTCGAATTGGACCCCACCAGCGTCCCCTGCGGCCCGCGCAGCACCTCGATATTCTGAATGTCGTAGAAGCTGCTCATGGTGAGGATCGGCGGCTGGAAGACCCCGTCGATATAGGTCGCGACGCCATTCGCCACCGCCGGTGACCCGCTGGCAATGCCGATGCCGCGAATGTTCACCGATTGCGTCAGCCCCTGATCGGTGATCGACAGCGACGGCGCGGCGAATTGCAGATCGGCCAGCCGCGCCACGCCCTTGTCCTCCAGCGCATCGCCGGACAGCGCGGTCGCGGCGATCGGCACGCTCTGAAGATTCTCTGCCCGGCGCTGCGCGGTGACGACGATTTCCTCCCAAGCCTGCTGCTCGCGCGACGATGGCGCCGCGGGCGCGTCTGCCGCCGGTGCCGACTCAGCCGGCGCCGCTTGCGGTTCGTTCGATTGGGCGTGCGCGATCCACGGCGTGCCCCCCAGTGCGCATATTGCCGCCGCAGTCGCCCATTGCGTCGCTTTCATCGCCTTTTCCTCCCCTGATAGTCGATCCGCGCGGGTTGCTCCTGCCTGCCGGTCGACGTTTCGATTATGTTATGGCTTATGCCATTTGTTCGCGCAAAAAGAGTCACCGGATTGATGCCCCTCAAGCTGCCGTTTGCGGGGGTTTCTTGACCATCGCTTTTGTCGGACTATTATCACCGGCAAGCCGGCGTGGCCGCACGCAAGACGCGTCATCGGGCCATGCCGCCGTTGGAGGGGAAAACATGAACCGACTGTCCTGCGCTACCGCAGTGTCGCTGCTCGCCTTGGCTGCGCCTGCCGCATTTGCCCAGACGGGCAGCGGCGCGCCGATCACGATCGCCGCCGATCCGGCGAAGACCGGCAGCCGGATCGATCGCAACATCTTCGGCCAGTTTGCCGAACATCTGGGTGCCGGCATCTATGGCGGCGTCTGGGTGGGCAAGGACTCGTCGATCCCCAATGTCCGGGGCATCCGCAAGGACGTCGTCGCCGCGCTCAAGGCGATCCACGTGCCGAACGTGCGTTGGCCGGGCGGCTGCTTCGCCGACGAATATCACTGGCGCGACGGTGTCGGCCCGGTCAGCCAGCGCGCGAGCAGCGTCAACACCAACTGGGGTGGCGCCGGCGAGCCCAACACCTTCGGCACTGACGAGTTCATGGACTTTGCCGACCAGATCGGGGCCGAGGCCTATATCTCGGTCAATGTCGGCTCGGGCACGGTGCAGGAGGCGGCGGACTGGATCGCCTATATGACCGCAGATCCGTCGACCACGGCGGGCAAGGCACGCGCGGCGAACGGCCACCCGGCGCCGTACAAGGTGAAATATCTCGGCCTGGGCAACGAAAGCTGGGGCTGTGGCGGATCGATGCGGCCGGACTATTATGTCGATCTGATGAAGCGCTTCGCCCGCTTTGTCCACAATCTGAACCCCGCCCAAACCGGCGACCAGGCGATGCAGCGGATCGCGGTGGGTCCGAACGACAACGACACCGCCTATACCGAAGCGGTGATGAAGGCGTGGAAGGGCCATGACTGGGCCTGGAACATCGAGGGCCTATCGCTCCATTCCTACACCACGGCAGGCTGGCCGCCCTCCTATCCCAGCGTCGGCTTCGACGAGACCGGCTATGCCAAGCTGGTGAAGGCGACGCTGGCGATGGACGACATCATCGCCAAGCATTCGGCGATCATGGACCGCTATGATCCGGACAAGAAGATCCCCCTCGTCATCGACGAATGGGGCGTGTGGCTGGCCCCGCTGCCGGGCAGCAATCCGGGCTTCCTGTCACAGCAGAACTCGCTGCGCGACGGCATCATCGCCGCGCTCAACGTCAACATCTTCGCGCGCCATGCCGATCGCGTTCGGATGACCAACATCGCCCAGATGGTGAACGTGCTCCAGGCGATGATCCTGACCGACGGGCCGAAGATGGTGCTGACGCCCACCTATCACGTCTTCAAAATGTACCTGCCGTTCCAGGACGCGACGCTGGTGCCGGTGCAGTTCGATGCGGGCACCTATCAGCATGGCGACGAGACGTTGCCGCGCGTCGATGCGGTCGCGGCGCGCGGCGCCGACGGCAAGCTGTGGCTGGCGATGACCAATGTCGATCCCAACCGCCCCGCGCGGATCGAGGCGCGCTTCGCCGGCCTGAAGATCAAATCCGCATCCGGCGAGGTGCTGACGGGTGCCAAGGTCGATTCGGTCAACAGCTTCGACGCGCCGGAAACCGTCGTACCGCGCCCGTTCGCGGGCAAGGCGTCGAACAGCGGGGTAAGCTTCGAGTTGCCGGCGAAGTCGGTCGCGGTCGTCCAGCTTGCATCCTAGCCGCAAAGGGGGGCTCAGCGCAGCAGCGCTGCGTCCCCCCAGACCACGGGATCGGAAAAGCGCATCGGCTTGGGCGTGCGCGCGACGAGCTCGATCAGCTTGACGCCACGCACATCGGCGCTGAGCGCGGCCGGCGCCTCGCCGAACCGCATCGGCCGGGACTGCGCCAGCAGCTTGCCGTCGCCATAGACGGCAAACGTCACCGGCTGGCTGCGGTCGCGCGCGGAATCGTCGACGCCAACCTGCGCGGTGAAGCGGGCATGACCGGCATTGCGCACCTCCAGCCGCGAATTGGCGAGCACGCCGATCCCGCTCTCAAAGCGCGTGCCGGCGACGCCCAGGTCGCCGCCATAGGGCGCACGATCGGGCTGCGCGCCGCCCCAGCCGCCATAGCGCGGCGGCTCGCCCGATCCGCGCGTGCTGCGCCAGGGCAGGATTGCGCGGTGGATCAGCGGTTCGGGCTCGGGGACGGTCACGCCGTCCACCGCCGGATTGACGCTGCCCGGCTGCTCCGAAAGATACATCCCGTCCGCAAGGCGACGCGAGCCGCGCGCGACGAAGACCAGGGTCTCGCGCGGCGCCAGCTTGAAGCGCTGTTCGCCGTGAAACCGGCTCTCGGCCCCGCTCCACAAATCAGTCAGCGCGACATCGGCGCTATCGAGATATTTGAGCTGCGCCGCCGTGAGCACCGCATCGACCGGCGCCGAGGTGCGGTTGAGGATTGCCACCGCCTTTTCGCCACTGGCCAGCGTCTTCACGAAGATATCGACATCATCGGAATCGAACGCCAGCACCGCCTGATTGCCCGCCGGATCCTGGTTGAGCGCGATGATCCGCTGGTTGCCCAAGATGTCGAGCAGCGCCGGGGTCGCCTTGCGCAGATCATAGCCGATCATCAGCGGGGCGTTGAGCATCGCCCAAAGCGAGAAATGCGAGCGCGCCTCGGTCAGGTGCTCGGCATCGAATTCGCCCGACCCGACGAACAGCATGTCCGGGTCATTCCACGAGCCGGGATGCGCGTAGAATGGCCGCCGCGCCGCGCTGTCGAGATTGTGGAGCATCCTGCTCCAGTTGGCGGAAATGTCTTCGCTGGTGCGCGAGATGCCGCCGACATCCTTGGCCCAGGCGCGGACATCGGCCGCGCCCCAGATGCAGATCGAGAAGATGAAATCGTTGTCAGGGTTCCATTTCTCCAGCGCGGCACCGACCTGCTCGTACAGCCCGCGCACCGCCGTAACATCAGTGCGACCGAGCGAGTCGACATCGACCAGCGGCGGAAAGGCGCGATACTGGCCCGACTTCACCTTGGGATCGCTCGCCGGCAGCCCGCGGATGCCGCAGCCATCGACCTTGATCAGATCGAAACCCCATTCGGCGAAATAGAGCCGGATGTCCTGATCGACATGGCCATACAGGCCCACCTCGCGTTCGGCGACGCTGCCCTCGGGCTGGTTGGGAAAGGTCGAGGTGAACACCTGCCCGCACGAATTGCGCCCGATGTCCGAATAGATACCCGCCTTCAGCCCCATCGCGTGCAGCCGATCGGTAAGCGGGCGGAAGCTGGTGGTGCCATCGGCCATCGCCGCCGAGGGGAAGGTCTTGGTGCGGATCACCATCCGCCCGTCGGGCTGGCGCCGCTTGAGCCACCAGCCATCGTCGATGTCGATATAGCGATAACCCTTGGCGGCGAGGCCGGTGTCGACGATCACCTGCGCGGAGGCGAGCAGCTTTTCCTCGTCGATATCGCTGGTGAAGGCGTTCCAGCTGTTCCACCCCATCGGCGGGAGCGCGGCGGCGCCGCGCGTATAGGCGGTCCAGCGCCCCTGCGGCGCCAGCGGGTCCGCCGTCTGGGCGGCGGCCGGCAATGCAAGCGCGAGCGCAGCGGCGCCCGCCGCTGTCGCCATCCAGTGGCGGCGCACCTTATTCGCCGGCGGCGAGAAGCGTGAACGAATCGACATCAAGAAATCCCGTGCTCGGCGATGGATTGAAGCAGGAAAGCGCGACCTGTTCGCCCTGGAACGTGCCCGTCCGCCAGGCGAACGCCAGCGGGAAGGTGCCGCCGAGCGGCGTCCAGTCCTTTCCGTCGAGGCTGTACGATGCACGCCCGGCATCGCTGGTGAAATCGAGATCGAGCGCGAGCCACAGCGCGTCGCCGTGGATCGGGTGCCGCGCCACGCGCGTGTCGATCTTCGGCCCCTCTGTGGTGCTTTCGAGCACCGTCATGTCGAGATACGGCTTCCCATCGGCTGCGCGGCCCGCACCGATGCCCGCGCTATACTGGCCGAACGTGCCGAACCCGCAACGATCGCCCGGGCGGAGATGGCCGATGTCGAGCTTTACCACCGC
Source organism: Sphingomonas sp. RS6 (assembly GCF_054489705.1). NCBI lineage: Bacteria > Pseudomonadati > Pseudomonadota > Alphaproteobacteria > Sphingomonadales > Sphingomonadaceae > Sphingomonas > Sphingomonas sp. RS6. Next base: position 50,658 of record NZ_JBTMWM010000011.1, on the reverse strand, counting down.
CCGGCTTTTCGGCCCCTGCCCCTTCTGGATCAGCGTGTTGCGTGCCGACCAAAGATCGGGCGCGGTGGTGGCATGGAGCCGCAGCCAGCCCGGCCGCTCGGTCAGCGACCAGCGGGCATTGTCCGGATTGTGGTTCCATTGCCATTGCAGGCCCAGGCTCGCCGCATCGAACCCGTCCGACGCGGGCGGCTCGGCAAAGGGAAAGCCCGGGATCGGCTTGGCTGCGCGATCGGGCACGCGGCCCGGTGCGTCCGCCGTACCCCAGACCGGCCAGCCATCCTGCCAGAAGATCGGGCTGAGGTTCGTCATCCGGCCGATCGAGCCGGCATCGACCATCACGAAGCCATACCACCGCCCGTCCGGCAGATCGACGATCGCGCCCTGATGGCCCCCGGTGCGATCGTCGATCTGGTCGCGCGTCTCCCACGGGCCGAACAGGCTCCGCGAGCGCGACACGCTGAGCGCGAGGCGTGGCGGCAGCGAGTTGAACAGATAATACCAGCCCTCGCGCTTGACGATCTTCGAACCCTCGGCGCCGCGGATGTAATGGATCTTCTGCGAGGCGGTCACCGCGCTGAAATCCTTGTTCAGCGTCAGCAGCGTGATCGTCCCGTCGGCCGTGCTGGCGGTGGCGATATAGCCCGTGCCGTCATCGTCGATGAAGAATCCAGGATCGAAGGCCTGACGATCGAGATGGTGATATTGCCACGGCCCCTTCGGATCTCGCGCATAATAGACGCGCGTGTTCAGCCCGACCGGCGTCACGACGATGTAGAACAGGCCCTTATGGTGACGCAGGCTGGCGGCATACAGGCCGTGGCGATAGCCGTTGCCGCCGTTCAGATCATAGGCAGGCGTGCCCTCCAGCCGATCGGCGACATGCGACAACAGCGTCCAGTTCACCAGATCCTTCGAATGAAGGATGGTGATGCCGGGCACGTTCACGAACGTCGTCGAAACGAAATAATAATCGTCGCCGACGCGAATGATGTCGGGATCGGGATAATCGGCATAGAGCAGCGGATTGCGATAGGTGCCGTCGCCCTGATCGGCGCGCCAGACCTGCGCCTGGGCGGCAGGGCAGCCGACCGCCAGCGCCAGCGCAGCCGCCAGACCGAACCGGGCCGCCCGCTTCACGGCTGCCCCTTGAAGACGAGGTTGCGGCTGAAGAACGGCATCACATGATCCTGAAAGCGGCGGGCGACGTCGCTGGTATGGTCGCCCGGATAGATTTCGAAGCTGTTGGCGATGCCATAGCGATCGAGCACCTCGTGCAGCTTGGTGGCATCGGCCTTCAGCCCGTCGCGGTCGCCCACGTCGATCGCGATCGCACGGTAGCGGCGCAGATCGCCGATATACTGATCGACAAAGGCGAGCGGGGCATTCGCGGCCCATTTGGCGAGCACCGCCGCACGCGTCGCCTCGTCGCCCTCGGGCAGATCGAGATAGAGCGGCGGCTTTTTCGGATTGGGCGACCATGCCGCGGCCGTGGCGAGCGTCGCGCGCAGCATCCAGGGCAGCTTCGCCGAATCCTCGGCCGTCCTGACCGCCCCCAGCGTCGCGAGCGTCGCCGCATCGAGCGGCGGCGCCTCACGCGCCGACAGGCAGCACGGGCTCATCATGTAGAGCGCGCCGAACACATCGGCATGCTTCATGCCGATGCGGCTGGCGCCGTAGCCGCCCATCGAATGCCCCACCAGCCCGCGGCTCTCGCGTGCGGGGATCGTGCGGTAATGGCCGTCGATATAGCGGACCAGATCACGGGCGATGAACGCCTCGAAATCGCCCGTCGTCACCGAACTCGAATACATCGATCCGTTGTGAATGGTCTTGCTGCTGGGCAGCACCACGATCATCTCGCGCGCGCCCTTGCCCAGCGCGCCCTCGATCGTCTGCGGCACATGGATTTCCTCGATCCACTGCTCGGCGTCGATCGAATAGCCGTGCAATGCATAGAGCACCGGATATCGCCGGCCGGGCGCCTTGCCATAGCTGGGCGGCAGCACGACCAGCACGTCGCGATCGGCGCTTTCGCCCTCCAGATTGCCTTCGATCGCCGCCGAATGGACCTTGATCCGCTCGATCGTCACCTTCGGCGCGCCGGGCACCGGTGCCGGCACCTCGGTCTGCACCTGCGCCACCGCCGGCAGCGCACCGCCACATGCCAGCGCCAGACCGGCCGCCGCCGCCAGGAGCGATTGCCTCGCCATCATGCCTCTCCCCCCTTTGGATGCGCAGCGTGGGCGCCGCGTCTCGGGCTTATTTGTCCGCTTAATTCCCGCCATGTCAACGAAGGATTTGGCGGACAAAGGCTTGGAAGCAGCCGTTCTCGCTCGTGGAAACGCTGGCCATGCGGCGAACCACGGCATAGACTAGCATGAGTAAATAAACAGGGGAGTGGCGATGCGCGAACGGCAGATGCGAAACAACCGACACCGCTGGCTGATGCTGGCCGCCACGGCGATGCTCGCCAGCCCGCTATCGGCACAGGCCCCTGCCCCGGCCCGCGCGCAACCCGCTTCGCCCGAGCGCGAGCAGGCCGACCGCATGGCGGCGGAGCTGGTCGCGAAGCTGACGATCGACGAGAAGATCGATCAGCTTCTCAACGTCGCCCCCGCGATCCCCCGGCTCGGGATCCCGGCCTATAACTGGTGGACCGAATCGCTCCACGGGGCGCTGGGCACGCTGCCCACCACCAATTTCCCCGAGCCGATCGGGCTGGCGGCCACATTCGATTCGCCGCTCGTCCACGATGTCGCCGGCGCGATCAGCGCGGAGGTGCGCGGGCTTCACGCGCTTGCCCGGAAAACCGGCCGGATGGGCCGGATCGGCACCGGGCTCGACACATGGTCGCCGAACATCAACCTGTTCCGCGATCCTCGCTGGGGCCGGGGGCAGGAAACCTATGGCGAGGATCCGTTCCTCACCGCGCGAATGGGCGTTGCGTTCATCACCGGAATGCAGGGCAGCAACCCCGATCTTCCCGACGTGATCGCCACGCCGAAGCATTTCGCGGTGCACAGCGGCCCTGAATCGACGCGCCACAGCGCCAATGTGTTCGTTTCGCGCCACGATCTCGAGGACAGCTATCTGCCCGCGTTCCGCGCCGCGATCGTCGAGGCGAAGGCCGGATCGATCATGTGCGCGTACAATCGCGTCGACGGCCAGCCCGCCTGTGCCAGCGACGAACTGCTCAAGGATCATCTGCGCGGGGCATGGGGCTTTACCGGCTATGTCGTGTCCGATTGCGACGCGGTGAAGGACATCAGCGACAACCACCATTATGCGCCGGACGGCGCGACCGCCGTTGCCGCCGCGATGCGCGCGGGCGTCGACAATGAGTGCCATACGGCCACTTTGTCCGATACGGCGGGGCTCGGCGACCGATACCGCGAAGCCCTGGCGCGCGGCCTGATCACCGAAGCCGAAATAGATCGCGTGCTGATCCGCCTGTTCTCAGCGCGCTATCGCAACGGCGATCTGCCCGGCATTCGCAACCCGACTGGCGATCCCGCGGCAGTGGGCGCACCGGCCCATGCCGCGCTGGCGCTCGCCGCTGCCGAAAAAAGCCTGGTGCTGCTGAAGAACGACGGCATCCTGCCGCTTCGCCAGGGGCTCAAGATCGCGGTGGTCGGGCCGCTCGCGGATGCGACGCGGGTGCTGCGCGGCAACTATTCGTCGCCGCTGTCTGCGCCGCCGATCTCGGTGGTCGATGGCCTTCGCCAGGCGATGCCCGCCGCCAAGGTGCGTTACGTACCCTTTGGCGAGAGCTACACGGACGGCGATCCGGTGCCCACCACCGCACTGCGCACGCCGGACGGGCAGCCCGGCCTACTCGCGCGCTATTACAACGTGGTCGGTACGCCACCGGCGCGGTTCGCACCCGGCGAGATGGCAAGCTATGTTCGCACCGCCCGCTTTGCCGACACCCCGGTCGCCATCCGTGTCGAGACGGGCGTCGAAGGACGCAGCCTCGATCTCGCACAGGTTTCGGATCACCACCGCGTGGTCTGGACCGGCTTCATCGTACCGCCGGAGACCGGCAATTACCGGCTCGGCCTGTCGGGGTTCATGAGCGGCTCGATGAAATTCGAGGGCAAGCCGTTTGTCGACCTGAAGGACGCGCCCTGGGGCAGCCTGCCGACGATGAAGACGGTCCGGCTGGAAAAGGGGAAGCGCTATCCGATCGAGGTCAGCGGCGATGCGCACACCGGATCGGCCGGGGTTGGACTGGTCTGGAAACGGATCTCGCTGGCGCCCGAGCAGGAACTGAAGTCGGCGGCAGCCGACGCGGATGTGCTTGTCGCCGTGGTCGGCCTGACGTCCGATCTTGAGGCGGAGGAATCGCCGGTGGCGATCCCCGGCTTCAAGGGCGGCGACAAGACGACGCTCGACCTGCCGCCCGACCAGCAGGCACTGCTCGCCACGGCAAAGGCCACCGGCAAGCCCGTCATCGTCGTGGCGATGAACGGCAGCCCGATCAATCTCGCCTGGGCGAAGGACAATGCCGCCGCCATCATCGAGGCCTGGTATCCCGGCCAGTCCGGCGGGCTGGCGATCGGCAACGTGCTGTCGGGGCGGACCAATCCGGCCGGGCGGCTGCCGCTCACTTTCTATCGCAGCGTCGACGATCTTCCGCCTTTTGGCGATTATCGGATGGACGGGCGCACCTATCGCTACTTCTCGGGCACGCCGGTCTATCCGTTCGGCCACGGCCTCAGCTACACGCGCTTCGCCTATTCGCCCTTGCAGGTCGCCCGGAATAACGACGGCATTCGCGTCACCACGACGGTGCGGAACAGCGGCGAACGCCTCGGAGACGAGGTCGCCCAGCTCTATCTCGACTTTCCCGACGATCCCGGTGCGCCGCGGATCGCGTTGCGCGGCTTCCAGCGCATGACACTGAACCCCGGCGAGTCGCGCACGCTTCGGTTCGACCTGTCCCACCGCGACCTGAGCAGCGTATCGGTCGAAGGCGTTCGGCAGGTTCTCGCCGGCACCTATCGCGTAACGGTCGGGTCCGGCCAGCCGGGCAGCGGCGTCGCGGGCGAAAGCGCCAGCTTCGTGGTCGAAAAAGCGAGCATCCTACCGAACTGAGGCGAGCAACTCGGGGGAAGCGGTGGCGGCGTTGAGCATCGCGTGGATTTGCGCGATCACCGCCGCGCCCTCCCCCACGGCCGCGGCGACGCGCTTGGTCGATCCCAGCCGCACGTCGCCGATCGCGAACACGCGCGACAGGCTCGTCTCGAGCGGCGCCGCGCCGTCGCCGGTGCGCACGAAACCGCTCTCGTCGGTCGCCACGCGATCGCCCAGCCAGGCGGTGTGCGGCGTCGCGCCGATGAACAGGAACAGATGGGAGAGCGCATGGCGGACCTCGCGGCCGCTCGCGCCGTCGTGCACCACCACGCCCTCCAGCATCGGCACCGGCCCCTCCAGACCCACAAGTTCGGCACCGACATGGATCGTCACATTGTCGAGCGCCTCAATCCGTTCGATCAGATAGCGCGACATCGTCTCCGCCAGCGGCCGCCGCACGAAGACATGAAGCTCCCGCACCCGCGGCGCCAGGAACACAATCGCCTGCCCCGCCGAATTGCCGCCGCCGACCAAGCCTACATCCTTGCCCGCGCACAGCCGCCCTTCCACCGGCGATGCCCAATAGGAAACCGCCGCGCCTTCATAGGCGTCGAGGTTCGCCACCGCTGGCCGACGGTACGCCGCGCCCGATGCGATCACCACCGCCCGCGCGCGAACCGTATCGCCATTCGACAGGCGCAGCAGCCGCAACTCGCCATCGGTTTCGAGCCGATCGACCTGCACCGGGATCGCCACGTCCGCGCCGAACTTCAGCGCCTGATCGAATGCACGCGCCGCCAGCGCCTGGCCCGATATTCCGGTGGGAAAGCCCAGATAATTCTCGATCCGCGCCGACGCGCCCGCCTGTCCCCCCATCGCCCGGGCGTCGAGCACCAGCATCGACAGCCCTTCCGACGCGCCATAGACGGCCGCCGCCAGCCCCGCCGGGCCGGCCCCCACCACCGCCACGTCATAGATCTTTGTGCCCGACAGAGTGGGAATGATGCCCAGACAGGCGGCAAGTTCGCGATCGTCGGGCCGCTTGAGCATCGCACCGCCGGGACACACCACCAGCGGCAGATCATCCGGCACCAGGGCCAGTTGCTCGACGAGGCTGCGGCCCTTTTCGTCGCGTGTCGAATCGATGACGAGGTTCGGATAGCCTGCGCGCAGCAGAAAGCCCTGGAGCCGCAGCAGCACGGGATCGTCCGGCGCGCCGATCAGGATCGTGCCGGAACCACCCTGTTCGATCAGCCCCACGCGCCGCAGGATCAATGCCCGCATCACGATTTCGCCCACCTCCGCAGAACCGATCATCAGCGCGCGCAAATGCGGGCGATCGAACGGCAGCGCAAGGCACCCGCTGGCGCCGGCACGCGCCGACGCGATTGATCCACGACCGTCCAACTGGTTCACCTCGCCCGTAAATTGCCCGGCATCGTGCGTCGTGATTGGCGCGTCTCCGTCCAAACCGTCGCGCCGCTGAACGTCGATCGTGCCTTCGAGCAGCAACCATACCGGGACGTCGCGCTGGCCGGTCGAATAGACGGTCTCCCCCGGTGCGAAATGCCGCGCCCGTGCACTGGCGAAGCGACGGGCCACGTCGATCTGGTCGGCGGTCAGCACTGGAAACATCTGGTGCGCGCGCGCCGCCGTGCCGCTATTCGCTTCGTTCGACATCAACCGATTCCTTCTTGCGACGCCCCCCACGCCCGAAGCGGCAGCCTAACATGCGCACATGGCCGTGCATCTTGTCGATTCCCGATGCGGCTGGGACGCGATTGATCTTACGGCGCGTGGTCAATCCACTTTTGGGGGTGTCAGCGCCACCCGGGTCGGGGGTTGGTGCCCGGCCGGGCCCGAGCCATGCTGCACTGCATGACGAACCCGCCGGACATCCGCATCAACCGCGCGGCGGGCGGACCCGCCGGCCCCTTGCGATGGCCGCACGAACCGATCGGCGGCCGCCAGGCGGCAGCGTTCACGCTTGCGCTGGCGATCTTCTGGCTCGACACCTTCTCCTCGCTCGCGAGTGCGGTGGCAACGCTTTACGTGCTCGTGCTGCTGATCGCCGCTGGCGATGCGGCGCGTACGGACCTGATCGGCTGGGCCGCTGCCTGCGCGGCACTGACGGTCGCGAGCTTCTTGATCGTTCACGGTCGAAATCCATCCGTGGATGCCAGTCTGCGGATGATGGTCAGCCTGGCCGCGACGCTGGTGACCGGCGGACTGCTGCTCCATCGCCAGACATTCGATGCGCGCATGGCGCGCGAAGAGCGGCGCTATGCGACGATGCTCGATTCGCTGGCGGTTTCGATCTGGGAACATGATTTCAGCCCGGTCGCGGCAGCCATCGCGACGCTGCGCGAAAGCGGTGTCGGCGATCTTCGCGGCTATCTTCACGCCAATCCCGATTTCGTCGCTCGCGCCCGCGCGATGGTCCGTATCACGGGCGTCAACCAGACGGCGCTGGACATGATGGGCGTGGCGAACCGTTCGGCATTCTTCCGGCACCTGTCCGATTTCCTGCCACCCACCGACGAGAGCTTCCTCGACTGCATCCTCGCGATCGACGAGCGCCGCGAGATGTTTCAGGCGGAGACCCAGGTGCTCGGCGCTGATGGTGAGCCGATCGATATTCTCGTCGCCTTCAACCTAGCGTCTGCAGCTGGTCTGGAACGGGTGCCGGCGAGCGTGCTCGACATTCGCGAGCGCAAGCGGCTGGAAAAGAGCGTCGAACGCGCCCGCATCGAACTTGAGCGGGTGCAACGCACCGCCGCCGTGGGCGCGATGTCGGCGTCGATCGCCCACGAAATCAATCAGCCGATCTCCGCGATCCAAAGCTATGCGTCCGCCGCCACCCGCTGGCTGACGCGCCCGGAACCGGATCTGAACGAGGTCCGCCACGCACTCGCCGGCCTAGGCCGCGCCGTCGAGAGCGTCTATGACGTCATGCAGCGTGTTCGCAATCTGGTGGGCAGCGGCCGTGGCGAGATGGCCCCGACTCCTTTGCAGGCGCTCGTCGCCGAGACCGTGGCGCTCGCCACACGCGATGTTGAAGCGCACGGTGCCCGCATCATACTGGAGAGCGACATGGCCGGCCTGACCGTGCTCGGCGACGCCGTGCTGCTGAAGCATCTGCTGGTAAATCTGATCACCAATGCGTTGCAGGCGATGGAGTCGACCGCGCCAGCCGATCGCCAGATCAAGGTGTCGGTTCACGAGGCAGCGTCGGAGGCGCGGATCCTGTTGCGTGACAGCGGCCCCGGCCTCTCACCGGAAGCTGCGGCGGATCCGTTCGCCACCTTCTTCACCACCAAGCCCGGCGGCATGGGTCTGGGGCTTTCCATCTGCCGCTCGATCATCGACCTTCATGGCGGCTCGATCCGCCTCGACAACCACCCCGGCGGCGGTGCGCTAGTGTCGCTCGCCCTGCCGCTTCATCCGCTTTGAGGCCGCAGATCAGCCAAGGGCTTTGACGAGTGCTCGTGAAAGCCGCTCCGGATCAACCGGTTTTTCCAGCACCTCCGCCAGTTTTAGTGCTTCGGCACGGGCCCGCAGCGCGTCCGACGGGTAAGCCGTCATCAGGATCACCGCCTTGGCAAATCCCCGATCGCGGAGCCACTGGCCCAGTTCGATGCCCGAGCGGCCCGGCATCTGCTGATCGGTGACGATGCCGTCGATACCATCGAGCTCGGCCTCATCCAGAAACGCATCGGCGGACGCATACAAGGTCGTACCATAGCCGATCGAACGGAGCAGGCTCGCCGTCGCCTCGCGCACATGGGCATCATCATCGATCACGGCAATCATCGGCGTTCGCACGATCCACATTCTCCGCCGCGGGCCCGCAGGGGGAGCCGCAAGGCTGGCATAGAAGTGCGCACCGCCGCCGCGAAACTATACGAGCGTTTTAATGGGGAACCCTGAAGCTCCGCCCGCGGGCAGCGCGATCAGGCGATCATCGCAGCAGCGCGGACCAGATCGGGCACGGTACGAAGCCCCATCTTCTTCATCAGGCTCGAACGGTGCAGCTTGACGGTGATTTCGGCAATGCCGAGTTCGCCCGCGATCTGCTTGTTCAGCAGTCCGCGCACCACGCCCGCCATCACCTGCCGCTCGCGCGAAGTTAGCGTCTGCGCGCGCTGCCGGGTGGATTGTGCCTCCCGGCTTGCCGTCCAGCGCTCGCTGGCGCGCGCCAGACCGGCATTGACGGCATCCAGCATGTCCTGATCGCGAAACGGCTTGGTCAGGAAATCCACCGCCCCTGCCTTCATTGCCTTCACGGACATCGGAATGTCGCCGTGGCCGGTCAGGAAGATCATCGGGATATCGACGCCGCGCTCGATCAGCCGCTCAGCACATTCGAAGCCGCCAAGTTGCGGCATCCGCACGTCGACGACAAGGCAGGATGGCGCATCCGGCAGCGGCGTGTCGAGCAGCGCCTGCCCGGAGGCAAAATGCCGGACGTCAAGATTGACCGAGCGGAACAGCGAATCGAGCGAACCGCGCACGTGCGGATCGTCGTCGACGACGAGCACCAGCGGTTGTACGCTTGTCGCAGCGCATGCTGTGGGTGTGGAAACCAAGGCCCGCGCCTCCCTTTCGCGAGTCACAAGACCAATCCGGGCGGTTTCCATCAAGCCCGGAACGGGGGAGACAGGCACCACCCGAAAGGGTCTGCGCATCGATCCGGGCAACGGAAACCGCCGCATGACCGGCACGGATCAAACGATGGTCTAGCGCTTCCCAACCAAAGGCCTTTGGGCATCCTTCTCAGGTTCGATTCCTGGCGCACCGGCGGCGTGCGAAGGTCCCCTCGGATCAAAGGGGAGCCGATCATGTACCACGACGCCCTGATTGCCGGGTTCGATGACAAACGCACCGGATCGGCCGTGGCGGATGGCGGCGCGCGCGCCTCCGCTCTGCTGGCCGGCGCGATACGATCGCTGGACACGAACCCGCCGCTCGCCCGCCGCTATCTCGAATGCCTGTCCACCATATTGGCGGCCGATCAGCCTGAGCCTGCCGCTGGCGAGGCGCTGATCCCCGACCGCGCAGCCGGCGACGACAGCATGACGCGCGGCGGATTGGCGGCATGGCAGATCCGCCGCGTCACCGCGCACATCGCTGCGCACCTATCCGAACCGCTGACCATCGACACGCTTGCGGCCGTGGCACAACTCAGCCCCGGCCATTTCTGTCGGGCGTTCAAGGTCAGTCTGGGCGAGCCGCCGCACGCCTATCTCGTCCGGCAGCGGATTCGACGCGCCCAGCGGCTGATGCTCGACACAAGCGACGGACTGTCCCAGATCGCCTTCGCCTGCGGCCTCGCCGATCAGGCGCACCTCACCCGGCTGTTCCGCCGGCTGATCGGCACGACGCCAATGGCCTGGCGCCGAACCTGGCAGAATGCCGCCTGAGCGCCACCGGCGTGACGCTCAGATCCGGCACGCGCAGATCGCAGGAGACGTGCGGGCGATGACCGACAAGCCCGAGGCACATTCGATCGGCCATTGGCGCGGCGTCCATTTCCGCGTCGCCGAGATCGACGTTGTTGCCGCCGATGTCGACTTGCTGGTCCTCGGCATGCTCGAACCCGACATGGCCCATCGCGCGCGGAGCGGTGCCAGCGAGATCGATGATGCGCTTCACGGCACGCTGACGCGCTTGAGGGACGGCGGGATCTTCGCCGGACGGCTTGGCGACATGCTGGTACTCACCCAGCCGCCGGCACCGATCCAGGCGCGCGCGTTGATGCTCATGGGCATGGGCGCCGCCCTGTCGGGCAACCCGTCGATCGTCGGCGCGCTTACCGAGCAGGCGATGCGGCTGGCGTGGCGGCTGCGTGCCCGTTCCGTCGCCTGCCTGCTCGGCTGGTCCGAACTGGCCGTGCCCGATCCACTGGTCGAACCAATGGCAGCCGCGATGATGCGGGGTGCGCTGCGGGCAATCGATCAGGGCTGCGCGCCCGGCGAAACCCTTGCTTGCGACTGGACCTTCGACATCCGCAACGGCGAAGCCCAGCGGACCGCCAACGCCCTGACCGAGACGCTGCGACGCTGGCGATGAAGGTTGATGCGATCGGCGGCCGAAAGCGTTAGACTGCCGCGCACCCTGCAAGAAGTCGCTGATCGAATGTACGCCAACACACCGAAGCCAGCATCCGCAAGGCGCGGCGCCGCGCCGATCCGCATTCTGCTGGTCGACGATCACGTGCTGCTGCGCGAAGGAGTGCGCGCCGTCGTTTCCACCCAGGACGACATGATCGTCATCGGCGAGGCGGGCAACGGCGGCGAGGCGATCGGCCAATATGCCGTCTTGCGGCCGGACGTCGTGCTGATGGACCTTCAGATGCCCGATATGTCGGGGCTCGACGCGATCGCCGCGATCCGCGCGTCGTCGCCCGATGCCAGAATCATCGTCCTAACGACCTATTCGGGGGACGCGCGTGCGATCAAGGCCTTGCGGGCTGGCGCGATGGGCTATCTGCTCAAGGCCAGCCTGCGCAGCCAGCTGCTCGATGCGATCCGATCGGTGCATCATGGCGGCAAGCATCTCGACGCGAGCGTCGCCACCTCGATCGCAATGCACGTGCTCGACGATGACCTGACCGAGCGGGAGGTCTCCGTGCTTTCTCTGGCGGCGCATGGAAATTCGAACAAGCAGATCGCAGCGCGTCTCGAACTGTCCGAAGAGACGATCAAGGGTCACATGAAGGCGCTCTTCTCCAAGCTCGGCGCCAGCGACCGAACCCATGCCGTGACGATCGCCGCACGACGTGGCCTGATCGAACTTTAAGGTTTGCAACGACGCGCTTCGGCGCGCGCAAGAACCAATCGCATCAAGGCCGTTCAAGACCGCCCTTCCCGCCCCGGAATAGAAGCATTGGCGCAGCTGGCATGTCGTTGCCGGCCTTCGCCCGCTGGCGATGGTCAGGTTCGGCCCATGCTTCTGCTCGAACTAATGGAACAGAATAGCGCGAGGCGCACGCCCGGCCCGGGCGGCGCGACGCCCTCTTCTGCTCCAGTGGACGCCAGATATCGGCAGAACAAGGAGCCGCTTCATGACTCTCACCGCCACTGCCACGCCGGGCAAGTCGCTTGTTTCACCCAGCGATCACGCGCTGATCCTGATCGATTTCCAGTCGCAGATGGCCTTTGCCACCAAGTCGATCGATGCGACAATCCTGCGCAACAATGCCGGGCTGATCGCCCGTGCCGCCAAGTCGTTCGGCGTGCCGACAATCCTCACCACGGTGGCGGAAAAGAGCTTTTCCGGTCCGATGTTCAGCGAAGTGACCGATGCCTTTCCGGGCCAGGCGCTGCTCGACCGCACTTCGATGAACACCTGGGAAGACGCGGCGGTGATCGCGGAGGTCAACCGCATTGCCAAGCCGTGCATCGTGTTCGCCGGGCTTTGGACCAGCGTCTGCATCGTCGGGCCGGTCGCCTCGGCGATCGACCAGGGCTTCGAGGCCTATGTGATCACCGACGCCTGCGGCGACGTGTCCACCGAAGCGCATGAACGCGCGGTGCAGCGGATGATCCAGCTCGGCGCGGTTCCGATGACCTCGCTGCAATATCTGCTCGAACTGCAGCGCGACTGGGCGCGTGGCGAGACCTACGATTCCACCACCGGCATCGCGAAGCAATGGGCCGGTGCCTACGGCCTTGGCGTCACCTACGCCAAGACGATGTTCGGCGCCTCCGAAGGCCATTGACCTCTGAGCCCGATCTTCTGCCCCCAAAAACAAGGAATTTCCCCATGACCTCCACCGTGACCACCAAGGACGGCGTCTCGATCTTCTTCAAGGATTGGGGCCCCAAGGATGCCCCGCCGATCATGTTCCATCACGGCTGGCCGCTTTCGTCGGATGACTGGGATGCACAGATGCTGTTCTTCCTCCAGCACGGCTTCCGCGTCGTCGCGCATGATCGCCGCGGCCATGGTCGTTCGGAGCAGGTGAGCGACGGGCACGACATGGACCATTATGCCGCCGACGCGGCAGCGGTCGCCGAGCATCTGAACCTGCGCAATGCCGTGCATATCGGCCATTCGACCGGCGGCGGCGAAGTCGCCCGCTATGTTGCGCAGCATGGCATCCCGCAGGGGCGCGTCGCCAAGGCGGTGCTGGTCGCGGCGGTCCCGCCGATCATGGCGAAGACCGAAGCCTATCCGAACGGGCTGCCGCTCGAAGTGTTCGACGGGTTCCGCGACGGCACCGCCGCCAATCGTGCGCAGTTCTTCCAGGATGTGGCCGCCGGCCCCTTCTATGGCTTCAACCGCGAGGGCGCGAAGGTGCAGCCGGGCGTGATCGCCAACTGGTGGCGCCAGGGCATGATGGGCAGCGCCAAGGCCCATTATGACGGCATCAAGGCCTTTTCGGAAACCGACCAGACCGCCGACCTGAAGGCAATGACGGTCCCCACACTGGTGCTGGCCGGCGACGACGACCAGGTGGTGCCGTACCACCAGGGCGCCGAACTGCAGGCCAAGCTGCTGCCGAACCCGACGCTGAAGATCTACCCGGGCTTCTCGCACGGCATGCTGACAGTCAACGCCGACGTCATCAACCCTGACCTTCTCGCCTTCGTGCGCAGCTGATCGACCGGCGCCGGGGAGGAGATACGATGAAGCCGTACCTGATTTCGCTGGCCGCAGGGATGCTGGTCGGCCTGATCTACAGCCTCCTCGGCGTGAAGTCGCCGGCACCGCCCACCATCGCGTTGATCGGCCTGCTCGGCATGCTGCTGGGCGAACAGATGCTGCCGATGGCGAAGCGGCTGCTCGCCGGGCACGACGTGGTCGCGTACCTGCGGACCGATTGTGCCGAGCAAGTGCTGGGGCACCCGGTGAAGAAGCCCGACGAAAAGGCATGAGCCTCACCCGCCGACAGACCCTCGCAGCCGCCGGCGCGCTATTGCCAACGCCTCTCTTCGCAAGGAATGCCCGCATGCCCGCCACCGACCTGATCCTCGTCAACGCGCAGGTGACGACGCTCGATCGGGAAAACCCGGTGGCGGAGGCGATCGCGATCCGCGATGGCAAGTTCCTCGCGGTGGGCAGCGAAGCCGAAGTCCGCGCCGCCGCCACGGACGCACAGGTGATCGACGCGCATCGCCGCCGGGTGATCCCGGGGCTGATCGACAGCCACATGCACATCATCCGCGGCGGCCTGAACTATAACATGGAACTGCGCTGGGACGGCGTGCCGACGCTGGCCGACGCCATGGCGATGCTCAAGCGCCAGGTCGACAACACCCCGGCACCGCAATGGGTGCGCGTGGTCGGCGGCTTTACCGAGCACCAGTTCGCCGAGAAGCGGCTTCCGACGATCGACGAGCTCAATGCCGTGGCCCCCGATACGCCGGTCTTCATCCTCCACCTCTATGATCGCGCGCTGCTCAATGCGGCGGCGCTGCGGGTGGTGGGCTATACCAAGGACACGCCGAACCCGCCGGGCGGCGAGATCGTCCGCGACGCGGCCGGCAATCCCAACGGCCTGCTGCTCGCCCAGCCGAACGCAACGATCCTCTATGCGACGCTCGCCAAGGGCCCGAAGCTTCGGCAAGACTATCAGCTCAATTCCACCCGCCACTTCATGCGCGAAGTGAACGGCCTGGGCGTCACCGGCGTGATCGATGCGGGCGGCGGCTTCCAGAACTATCCCGACGACTATCAGATCATCGAGAAGTTGCATGCCGACGGCCAGCTGACCGTGCGAATCAGCTACAACCTGTTCACGCAGAAGCCCAAGGAAGAGCTGGCGGACTTCGCCGGCTGGGTGAAGCAGGTGACCCCGGGGCAGGGCGACGACAGCTATCGCCACAATGGCGCGGGCGAGATGCTGGTCTACTCCGCCGCCGATTTCGAGGATTTCCGGGTCGCCCGGCCGGACATGCCGCCGAACATGGAAGGCGATCTCGAGCCGGTGATCCGCCTGCTCGCCGAGCATCGCTGGCCGTGGCGGCTTCACGCGACCTATGACGAGACGATCGGCCGCGCGCTCGACGTGTACGAGAAGGTCAATCGCGATATTCCGCTGAACGGCATCCACTGGTTCTTCGACCATGCCGAGACGATCAGCGACCGCAATATCGATCGCATCGCGGCGCTGGGCGGCGGCATCGCCGTGCAGCATCGCATGGCCTATCAGGGCGAATATTTCGTCGAACGCTATGGCGCCCGCGCCGCCGAGCGCACGCCGCCGATCGCGAAGATGATCGCCGCCGGGCTGCCGGTCGGGGCCGGCACCGATGCGACGCGGGTGGCGAGCTACAATCCCTGGGTGTCGCTGAGCTGGCTGGTCACGGGTCGCACCGTGGGCGGGCTGAGGCTCTATCCGGGCGCAAACCGCGTCAGCCGCGAAAAGGCGCTCGCCATGTGGACGCACGAGAATTGCTGGTTCTCGAACGAAGTCGGCAAGAAGGGGCAGATCAAGGCGGGGCAGCTCGCCGACCTCACCGTGCTCTCGGCCGACTATTTCTCGGTGCCCGAGGATCAGATCGTCCATATCCGATCGGTGCTGACGCTGCTCGGCGGCGCGGTGGTGCATGGTGAGGGCGACTATGCCCCGCTGGCGCCTGCCCTGCCCCGGCCGATGCCCGACTGGTCGCCGGTCGCGACCTTCGGCGGATACCACCAGTCACCCGAGACGCGCGCGCAGCTTGCCTCGGCCTGTGCCTGTCACAGCGCCTGTTCGGTCCATGGCCACGACCATGCCGCCGCGCTGGGTGCGAAGGTGCCGGCAGGGGACGTTCAGAGCTTCTGGGGCGCGCTCGGCTGCGGGTGCTGGGCGGTGTGATGGGGGTTCGTATCACCTCCCCGCAAGGTGAGGGTTCATCGTTGGCAGCGTGTCCCCCTCACCCTTCCCACCGCCTTTGGCGGCGGGCCCCTTCCCTCTCCCACAAGGGGAGAGGGAGTCATTCGCCCACGCTCTCCTCCGGTAAGCGGGAGGGGAGCGATAGCTTCAGGAGTTCCGCCATGCGTCTGACTTTCCTCCTCGCCTCCGCGCTCGTCGTCGCTACCCCTGCTATCGCCCAGCAGGCACCCGCGCCCGCCGGCTATGCGGTCGGTCCGCAATACGACACCACGCATGTCTATGTGCCCGAGGACCAGTTCGACGCCTTCGTCACCAGCTTTCAGGCGACGTTCGGCGGCACGACCAGCAAGCAGGGTGTGTTTCAGGTGACGCCGACCAGCAGCCTGACCAAGTCGCAGCTGGTGCTGACCCCCGCCGGCACCGTGTCGGTGTTCGGGTTCAAGACGCCGATCCCCTATCCGTTCGGCGACGAGCGTACCGGCTATCTGGTGACCGATATCGACGCTGCCGTCGCCTCGGCGGTCGAACATGGCGCGGTGCGGCGGCTGGTGACCTTTCCCGATCCGATCGGCCGCGATTCGCTGATCCAGTGGCCGGGCGGCGTGAACATGCAGCTCTACTGGCACACCACCAAGCCGAGCTATACGCCGCTGGAAACGGTGCCCGAGAACCGCATCTACCTGACCGCCGACGCCGCCGACCGCTTCGTGAAGAGCTGGGTCGGCTATGCAAAGGCGAAGATCACCGCCGATGACCGCGCCGCGCCGGGTGTCGAGGCCGGGCAGCCGGGCAAGACGATCCGCCGCATCGCGATCGACAGCGGATATGGCAAGATGGTCGTGCTGGTGACCGACGGGCTGCTCCCCTGGCCCTATGGCCGCGACATGACCGGCTATGCCGTCGCCGATCTCGACGCGACGCTGGCCAAGGCCAAGGCGGCGGGGGTGGAAACGCTGGTCCAGCCCTATAGCGCGGGCAAGCGCCGCGCCGTCATCGTCCGCTTCCCCGGCGGCTATATCGCCGAGATCCACAGCCCGGCGGACAAGTGATGCAACCGGATCGCGACCCCCGGTTCGTCGATGCGATCCTCGACTGGCGGCCGACCTGGTTTCTGGCCCGGCTGTTGCTGGTCGGTGCCTATCTGCTCGGCGGGGTGGTGAAGCTGACCGACCTGCCGGCCGCCATTGCCGAGCAGGCGCATTTCGGGATGCACCCGCCCGCCTTCTGGGCCGCGCTGACGATTGCCGTCGAGCTGATCGGGCCGGTGCTGATCCTGTGGGGGCGCTGGATATGGCTGGGCGCGGGCATGCTGGGCGTGTTCACCCTGCTCGCCGCCTTCACCGCCAATGCGTTCTGGACGATGCCGGCAGGGGCGGAGCGGTTTGCCGCGACCAATGCGTTCTTCGAGCATCTGGGGCTGATCGGCGGCTTCGTGCTCGCGGCGCTGGTGGCGGAGCAGGCGAAGCGCCGTGGCTAGCCTGTCGGCGGCGCTGGTGCTGGTGGTGCAGATCCAGTCCGACGCCACCACACCCGAAACCGTCATCCCCGCGAAAGCGGGGATCCATTCGCCAGTGCGTTCGGAACAGAAGCCGATGCTGCACCCCCAATGGATCCCCGCCTCCGCGGGGATGACGGCTGTGGGGGAGGGGCAAACCGACCCCACCCCCGCCCCCGAACCCTGGCAGGCGCCGACGCTCAGTATCACCCGCTATGACGAGGACTGGTCCGACCTCGCCAATGCCGAGAAGCGCGCGCATCACTGGACCGGGCCGTTCAAATATATCCCGCTTGGCGGCACTGCCTGGCTCTCCACCGGCATCGAAATCCGGCTGCGCAGCGAATCCTTCGGCGGCAATACCCTCGGCAACAGCGCATCGCCGGACGACGGCTATCTGTGGACCCGCGCGCTGCCCTATGCCGATCTCCATGTCGGCCGCGTTCGCGCCTTCGTCCAGCCGATCCTTGCCTATGCCGATGGCGTGCGGCCGGCCGCCGGGCCGATCGACCAGACCTGGACCGACTTGCTTCAAGGCTTCGCCGAACTCGATCTCGGGCCCATAACCCTGCGCGGGGGTCGGCAGATGCTGTCGCTCGGCACGGAGCGGCTGGTCGGCACGCGCTATGGCCCCAATGTGCCGCTCGCCTTCGACGGCATGCGCAGCATTGTGCGCCTCGGCCAAGCGAAGATCAGCTTGCTCGCCGTCGCGCCGGTGGCACCGCGCCTCGGCACGATCGATGATCGCAGTTCGCCGACCAAGCGGCTCTGGGGCGCCTATGCCGTGCTGCCGGGAATCGACCTCTATTATCTCGGCTATCGCAACCGCACCGCACATTTCGGCACCCGCAACGGCCGCGAGCTGCGCCACAGCTTCGGTGCACGAATCCACGGCACCCGCGACGATTGGCACTGGAATGTCGAAGGGGTGGCCCAGTTCGGCCGCTTCGCCGACGGGCCGATCGCCGCCTGGACGCTCGGTACCGAGCTTGGCCGCACGCTACCCGCCCTGCCCTTCGCGCCCGACGCGGTGCTGCGCTTCAACGTGATCAGCGGCGACGGCCATGCCGGCGACCGGCGACTCGGCACGTTCAACGCGCTGTTCCCCAAGGGCAAATATTTCGGTGAGCTGTCGCCGATCGGCCCGTACAACCTGATCAACCTCAATCCGCGCATCGCCGGCACGCTGGGCGGTGGCGTCTCCGCCAGCATCGCCGCCAGCGCCTATTGGCGCTACAGCACCGCCGACGGCGTGTACGACATCCCCGGCAATCTGCTCCGCCCGCCCGGCACCAGCCGCGCCCGCTTCATCGGAATGCAGATCGAGGGGGCGATCGCCTGGCAGGCAACGGCTGAACTCGAGCTTTCCGCCTCGCTCTCCCTTTTCAACGCCGGCCGTTTCCTCCGCGACGCCGGCGCGCCCCGACCGATCCGGATGATCGGCCTCGAAAGCAATTTCCGTTTCTAGCGCCACGGGGACTTCATCATGCCGTCGCAAACTTCGCAAAGCCGCTCGCCGCTGCCTGCGCTCCTGCTGCTCCTTTCGGCCACGACGGGCCTGGTCGACGCCGTCAGCGTCCTTGGCCTGGGCAAGGTGTTCACTGCCAACATGACCGGCAACATCGTATTTCTCGGTTTCGCGGCGGCCCGAACGCCCGGTTTCATGGTCGCGCCGTATCTCGTGGCCTTGCTGTCTTTCTTCCTGGGCGCACTCGTCGCCGGGCGAATGGGCCGCCACTTCTCAAAACAGCCCCTCAGGCAATGGTTGATCGTGGCGGCCATTTTCGAGGCGGCGCTGCTCGGTACGGCAGCGATGGTCGCCGTCACCGCGGAAGGCGTGTCGCTGTCGAGCGGCCCCGGCTTCTATTCGATCATCGCGCTGACGGCGGTCGCGATGGGCTATCGCAACGCAACGATCCGCCAGCTCAAGGTGCCGGACCTCACCACCACCGTTCTCACCCTGACCATCGCCGGCATCGCGGCCGATTCCCGTCCGGCCGGGGGCGCCAACCCGAACCTGTGGCGAAGGCTGGCCGCCGTCAGCGCGATCTTTCTGGGTGCCGCTGTCGGCGCGGTGCTCGTCAATCGCCTCGGCCTCGCCGTACCGCTGGCGCTCGCCGCGGCGATGATCCTGATCGCCACGCTGGCCTGCGCGCTTCATCCCAGCGCAAGATTTCCGCATGCCGGATAGTCGTTTCCCGACCTGCCCAAAATGAGACGGCGATTTCGTCGAATTCGCGGCAAACGTACACTCCCTGCCGCCTCAAATCGCCCAATATTGGCACCGATCGCCGAAAATCACGCGCCAGACCCAGTTGATTATTACGAAACCATACGGCTATGGACGACTCCCGCAGATAGAATATACTATAAAGATGTCGTGTCCTTGGTGGTCAGTTCCATCATTGATACAAACTGTGGAGAGAAGCGTCGATGAATGTTGAAGGTATGGACCAATCCGTCCACCTCGCCGTGCAGCTGACAATCGCCTGGCTGAGCAATCAAAATAATCGAGTAACGATCGACGAGGTCCCGGCATTCCTGCGTAGCATGTATGCCACGATCGACAGTATCTCCAACGCCAGCGAACAAAGCGATGCGGTTGCCGAGGCCGATCGCCCCGAGGAAATTCAGCCCGCAGTGTCCGTGCGCAAGTCGCTGGCGTCCAAAGATCACATCCTGTCGCTGATCGACGGCAAACCTTATCGCACGCTTCGCCGCCATCTCTCGGCGCATGGCCTGACGCCGGACGAGTATCGCGCGCGCTATAACCTGAAGCCCGATTATCCGATGGTCGCGGAAAGCTATTCGGAACGCCGGCGGGCGCTGGCGCAGGAAATCGGGCTCGGGCAACGCGGGCGTGCCGCCAAATCGCGGCCACAGGCCAGCGCAACCTCAGCGCCGCCGAAGCGGCAGCGGTCCAAGAAGGGCTGATCCCGGAAGCGGCGGATCGGCGACCCGAGGGTCGATCCGCCCCTCATGTCAGAAGCTGGCAATCGCCTTCAACACGCGGTCCGCGTCGGCGATCAGTTCGGGAATGCGGATCGGCAGTTGCTCGGCAGCTACGCTGTGGGTGTGCAGCCGATCGGTAGGAATCGCGCCGGTGCGGATGGCGTCGATGACGCGTTCAAAATCCGTCGCCAACGCATTGCGGCTGCCGATCAGCATGGCTTCGCGCTTGTGGAACTCCGGATCGGCAAAGCTCAGATCGCCGGGCGCCACACCGACCAGAACCAGCGCGCCGCCATGTGCGACGAAATCCAGGCTGCGCCGCATCGCCGGCAGCGAACCCGTCGCGTCGACCACCACGTCGAACATGTCGCCATCCGTTTTCGCCGCGAGCGCGCTATCGAGTTGCGCGTCGACGATGACGCCGTCGAGGTCGAGCTGCTCACGCGCGAAATCGAGGCGCGCCTGACGCTGATCGACCAAGGTGACATCGAATCCGTCGAACCGGCCGAACAGTGCCACGGCGACGCCGATCGGCCCCGCCCCCACGACAAGCATCCGCTGTCCCTGCCCCTTTGGCGACCGCGCTACCGCATGCGCGCCGATGGCGAGGAACTCGACCATCGCCGCCTGGTCCACCGACAGGCCGGTCGCGTCGACCACGGCAGTTTCCGGCACCACGAGCCGTTCGCACATCCCGCCATCGATATGAACGCCCAGGACCGCGATGTTCACGCACGCGTTCGGCTTGTGCTTGCGACAAGCGATGCAGGTGCCGCACGGCAGATACGGATTGATCGCCACGCGTTGCCCGATGCGAAGCGAAGTACCCGGCCCAAGCGCCTCGATCTCTCCCCCGAGCTCATGACCCATGACGCGCGGATAATTCAGGAACGGGTGTCTGCCGGAGAAAATATGATAGTCCGTGCCACACAACCCCACCCGGTGGATGCGGATCAGCACTTCGCCGGCGCCGGGCACGGGATCCGCCCGCTCGGCAAGGGCCAGTTCATAGGGCTCGTGACAGACGACGGTACGCATTCGCTAATCTCCTGTCCGCCGCAATCACACGACCATTTGCGTATTTGCAAGCACACTTTCATCGAAGGTGCGTAAATTCACCGCAGAACCGTCTCTCCTTCTCGCAGAGAAAGGCGATATGCGCGTGCAGCATTGCCGCCGAAGATCGACGCCGAGGCTTCCGGGCAGTGTCGCTCCACAAACCGTTCGATAAGATCGAATACCGCCTGATAGGGCGCGGCGAGCTCACAGACCGGCCAGTCGGACCCCCAGATCAAACGATCCGGCCCGAACACCTCAAGAAGATGGTCGAGGTAGCGTTCGAAGTCGGCCGGGGTCCACGCATCGTGACGCGCCTCGGTGACCAGCCCCGATACCTTGCACCACAGATTTGGAAATGTCGCCGCGTCGGCGATCGTGTCGGCCCAGGGCTGCCATCCGCCGCCCGCAATATCGGGCTTGGCCGCATGATCGAGCACGAAGCGCCCCTCGCCGACCCGCTCAAGCAGTCGCGGAACATCCTTGAACTGGTGCCGATTGACGAGAAGGTCATAGGTCAGGCCGGCCGCTGCAACCGCAGCAACGCCCGCCATGAATGCTTCGCCGAGCAGGAACGATGGATCAGGCTCATCCTGGACGATGTGGCGATAGCCGAGCAGCGGCCCGGCAGGTGCAGCGGCAATGCGATCGATGATGTCGGGCGCGCGGAGATCGATCCACCCGACCACACCAATGATCGCCGGGCAGACGGCCGCACAGGCCAGCAGAAACGACGTCTCCGCCTCGCTTTGCCGGGCCTGCACGGCAATGGCACCGTCGATCTGGCGCTTGGCCATTTCACGCATCAGATCCGCCGGAGCGAAATCCCGCGCGATGCGGCTCTGCGGATCGATCCATTCAAACTCGGCAGCATCATAGCGCCACAAATGGTGGTGTGCATCGATCCGCATCGGCTGCCTACTCCGTGTTTCCAGTGATGGGATTTTTATATGAAGAAGATATTTTCCATTAGCGATAGCCGACTTGCTTGCCAGAGCAAGCGTCGTGATTGCAGATCCCGGCCGGCTGATCAGCCAGGCTGATAGCCCAGCCGATCCGACACGCGCGCCGCCGCGCGTTGCAGCATCGCCCGCGCCGCCTCGATGTCCACCTTCTGGGAACCGTCGATCAGTTCGAGAAACGGAATCGTCAGTGCCGCGACGACGTGCCGGTCGAAACCCAGCACGGGGAAGCTGATGTCTGTCACGCCGTGGGTGATCGGACTCTTGCGGCTGTCATAGCCGACGCGGCGGATCGTCGCGAGCCGGTCGGCCAGCCAGGCACGATCGATTTCCCGCGCCTGTTCGGTCTCGGCCGCGCGAACGATCCGCTCGGTTCGCTGGAGCGTTGAGAATGCGAGGATGACCTGGCCCGAGCAGCTGTTGATGATGTCGACGCGCGCACCGACCTTGAGCGCAAAGCCGCGCGTGCCGGGCTGCTCCTCGCGCGCGACAACCATGCCATGGCCATCGCTGGCGACGACCAGATGGCAGGACTGGCCCGTCTCCAGCGCGAGCACCTGCATTTCGGGGAGCGCCGCGCGCACCAGATCCTGCGAAGGCGTCGCGCGAAACGCCACGTCGAGCAGCTTGTACGCCACAGTGTAGCGGTCGCTCGTTTCCGACTTCCTCAGATAGCCGAGCTGTTCGAGCACCACCACGACGCGAAACAGCTCGCCGACCGAGCGACCGAGATCGGCGGCAATCTCGCTCACCAGCGCACCCTCGGGCCGCGTGGCCAGAAGCTCGATCACTTCGAACGCCTTTTCGATCGCAGGCGCCGAATAGGTGCGCTTCAGCGCCGTACGTGCCATCTCGTTCCCATCCTGCCCATCGCGACTATTCGCCTGCCTGTCGCCTGCGAACGCCTGGCGCGCAAGCCCGAGCACCGGAGAACGACGGTATTGTCTCGTCAGCGCGCGACGGCGTTGAACCGGAATGTGACGGAAACGGCATCGGCGACCGTGCTCGAATCGCTCCACTGCCCCTTGCCGACGCCGAACGCCAACCGCCTGACGGTTGCCGTGCCGCTGGCGCGTGCCTTGTCGCCATCGATCGACAGATCGAACCGGACCGCGAGCGGGCGGCTCGCCCCGGCCAGCGCCAACGTCCCATCGGCGACATAGCCATCGCCTTGGCGTCGGACGCGCGTGGCGGTGAAGCGCGCCTTGGGATGCGCGGCCGCGCCGAAGAAGTCGTCGCCCTTCAGGGTTTCGTCGCGCTCCGAGTCGCCGGTACCGACCGATGCAAGGTCGATGTCGACGGTAATGCTCGATCCCGAGAGATCGTCGGGGCTGAATCGGATATCGGCAGTCCAGCTGGCGAACCGGCCCTGGACGGCCTCGCCGCTATAATCGACGCGAAAGCCCAGCGTCCCGCCCGGCGTCACCTGCCAGCGACGTAGCGGCATTGGAGCCCCGGTGGCCGTGGGTGACGGCGAAGGCGAGGGCGAAGCGGCGGGCGTCGGCGATGCGACCGCCAGCGTCGGTGACGCGGAGGGTTCAGCAATGGGCGTTGGTGCCGTCACGGCCGAATCCGACTGAGCCGGCTTGGGCGAGGCGGCAGCCTGCCCGCTCCGAAAGCTCATATTGCCGGCAAAGAAGGCGAGAACGCACGCGCCCAACGCAGCGGCCACAGCGACGGACAGCAACGGGCGGCGTCCGAGCATCGCCGGCATCATCCGCCCGATCACGTCGTCACGCATCAGATGATGCCGAAGCGCGCCGGCGACATGCAGCAAAAACAGGCCCGCAAGCAGCCACCCCACCAGGCCATGGACCGTCTCTGCCGGCAGATTCCACGTCCGCGCGACCGGCAGATGCGGCAGCGGGACCACGCCGAACAGCAGGGTCGGCAACTTGATCCGGGCCGTGGAAACGATCACCCAACCCGAAATCGGGCCGACGATCATCACCGCGTAGAGCAGGGCATGAACCGTGGACACCAGCATCTGGGCAGCCGGACTCGCCCTCACCGGCGCCGGACGGCGCACCATCAGCCGCACCATGAGCCGGGCGAGCGACAGCACAAGGATCAGGATGCCGACCGACTTATGAAACTGGAAGGCCGCAAACCGCGTCGAATCGGGCAGCGATTCCAAAGCCCATCCGAGTCCGAGCTGGAAAAGCAGCAGTAGCGCCAATGCCCAATGGAGCAGGATCGCCACGCCATGATATCGCTTCGCAAGAATCTGCACGCCCAAGCCTCCACAACGCGGCTGGGAAGCCGCGCGCGGCCCTGACGCCGCCTGGCGCCACCCGCTGCGCGACTATCGCGCAAACCAAAGGACTGGCAAGCCGAGATTGTATCCGTGCCGAAACGAGAGGGCGGCGCCCTAGCTTGTTCGGCCGACGCGCATCAGCCGGGTACAGGCAAGCACAGCAACTTCGGGGGAAAGGACCAATGGCGGAGAGGGAGGGATTCGAACCCTCGGTACGGTTACCCGCACAACGGTTTTCGAGACCGCCCCGATCGACCACTCCGGCACCTCTCCGCATGGGAGGATACGCACCCTCGGGATGGCCCCGAACCGCGTACCGGTCGCTGTGAGGCGCGGCCATTAGCGCAACCGTTCGCACGCCGCAAGCGGTGCTTGTGCAAGAATTTGCCGATCCTAAATTAGGGCCATGTCCCACGCGCATATTCCCACACCCGCGCCGCTTGCCAGCGGTGCAATGCCTGCCGTCGCCAGCGCCCGGTTCGCGATCGGCGACGTCGTTCGCCATCGGCTGTTCGATTTTCGCGGCGTCGTCTTCGATGTCGATCCGGTCTTCGCGAACAGCGAGGAATGGTATGATTCGATCCCCGAGGAGGTGCGGCCCGCCAAGGACCAGCCCTTCTATCATCTGCTCGCGGAAAATGCCGACTCGAGCTATATCGCTTATGTCAGCCAGCAGAATCTGGTGGCGGACGATAGCGACGAGCCGGTCGACCATCCGGGTATCGACGGACTGTTCGATGGCTATGACGCCGGGCGATATCGGCTGAAGCACACCCATCGCCACTGATCGGCGGCCAGTGGCGACAATATGGTGCAGCCGACACCGCAATTTGCGTCGTGGCGGTTGACAACAGAAGCGCCTTCGCATAGCTGCGCCGTTCCTCCTGCCGGGGTTCACCCTGGCGGGCACATGCATTTTGAAGCAGAGAAGAGACCGATGTTCGCTATCGTGCGCACGGGCGGCAAGCAGTATCGCGTTGCCGCTGGAGACAAGATCGTCGTCGAGAAGCTCGACGGCGAAGCCGGTTCGTCCGTCACGCTGGGCGACGTCCTGTTGGCCGGCGAAGGCGGCGAACTGAAGGCGACGGACGGTCTGACCGTCTCTGCCGAAATCATCGCGCAGGCGAAGGGCGAGAAGGTCATCGTCTTCAAGAAGCGCCGCCGCCACAATTATCGCCGCAAGAACGGCCATCGCCAGCAGCACACGATCCTCAAGATCACTGCCATCGGCGCGGCCAAGTAAGCGACACGAGATTCGAGGAGTATAGACAATGGCACATAAGAAGGCAGGCGGCTCGTCCCGCAACGGTCGCGACTCTGCTGGCCGTCGTCTTGGTGTGAAGAAGTTCGGCGGCGAAACCGTGATCGCCGGCAACATCCTCGTGCGTCAGCGCGGCACCAAATTCTATCCGGGCGTGAACGTGGGCATGGGCAAGGACCATACCCTTTTCGCGCTCACCGACGGCCGCGTGTCGTTCAAGGAAGGCAAGCTTGGCCGCAAGTTCTGCTCCGTAGACATGATTGCCGAGGCAGCCGAATAACATCGGGTGACCGCGCGGGTTGCCCACCAGGGTGACCCGGGTCCGCACGGACCAGCACAAAAGGGAGACGGGTCACCCCGGTCTCCCTTTTTTATTGCTCCCTGACACCGCGGCGAAACAGCGATGCCATACGGGCATGCGCAGAGAAGCCGCAGGACCGAGGAGAGTGGTCATGTTCGTGCGGACCCAAAGACTGACGTTACGTCCCGGCTGGCCCGAGGACGCCGCCGCCCTGGCCCGGGCGATCGGGCATGAAGCCGTGGTGCGCAACCTCTCGCGCGCGCCCTGGCCCTATCCGATTGAAGCGGCCGAAACCTTCCTGGCAAGCTGGGTCAGCCCGCTGGACACGCGTTTCCTGGTGTTCGAGCATCAAGGGGCATCGGTGCGGCTGATCGGCGGCGTCGGCATCGACACGGTCCGCGATGAACCGCATGAGCTAGGTTATTGGCTCACGCCCGACGCCTGGGGCCGTGGCTATGCCACCGAAGCCGCGCGCGGCGCGCTAAACGCAGCGAAGGCGCGCGGCATCCGCCGCGTCACCGCCGGCCATGTCGTCGACAACCCCGCCTCGGGTCGGGTTCTGCGCAAGCTCGGCTTCCGGCCGACGGGGCGCGTGGAATCGGTCTGGTCGAAGGGCCGCGGCTGCGAAGTGGCATGCGCACAGTTCGAACGCGTGCTCGACGCGGAAAGCGGCCAGCCGGACCCCGCGTCGCGCCTAGCCGCGTAGCTGCGGCGGGTTCCCCACTGGGGGAGAAGGTTTCGCGGACGCGCGCCTTCCCCCCGGTGCCAAGCTCGACTAAGCCGTCAACAAATGGACACAAGGCCCAACCGTTGACGACGAAACTGGTGCGCCGGCGCCTCTCCCCGGAAGAATCGCGCGACGCGGCGCTGGAGGCTGCCCGCACGCTGCTGATCGAGGACGGCCCGCAGGCAGTGACGCTGAAGGCCGTTGCCGCCAAGGTCGGCCGGACACACGCCAATCTGCTGCATCATTTCGGTTCGGCCGCGGGTCTGCAAAAGGCTCTTGCCGCCATGATGGCAGAGGCGATCACCGCGAAGATCTGCGAGGCGGTGCTCCGTGCCCGCGACGGCGACCATAATCCGCGCGAAGTGGTCGACATGACGTTCGATGCCTTTGATCGCGAGGGCGGCGGCGCGCTGGCGAGCTGGATGATCCTGACGGGCAACGAGGATGCGCTCGATCCGATCCTCGAGGCGATCCACCGGCTGGTCGATCGGATCAGCGAAGGCCATGAGGCGCAGGCGTCGCTGCGCGAGGAAACGTTGCAACTGACGCTGATGGCGCTGGGCGATGCACTGCTCGGCGCGCCGATGGCACGTGCGCTGGGGCTGCCGCGCGATCAGGCCCGGGCATTGGCCTCACGCATGCTCAAGGACCGGATCGAGCTCGCATAACCGGGGTGAGAACAACCCGGTTCGCGATCGCCCTGCCCTACTCCGCCGCCTGCGCCACCCGTCGACCTTCCTCGGCCACGGCCTCGCGAATTGCCCGCGACAATGCGGCAACGGTAAAGGGCTTTCGCAGCACCGGCCGATCGCGAATCTGCTCCGCGCTCGCTTCGCCGCTGAAACCGGTGACGAACAACACCGCCACGCCGCGCAGCCGCGATTCGTTCTCGGCGATCATTTCGGGGCCGGTGCGGCCGGGCATCAGCACATCGGTCATCACCAGATCGAGTGAATCGAGTGCGTCGATCGCCGCCGCTGCCGCCAGCGGGTCCGCGCAGCCGGTGGCGCGGTGCCCCAGTTCCCGCAACGCTGCGAGCGTCGCCGCCAGCACGCGCGGATCGTCCTCGACGACGAGGATCGTATAGCATTCGTTGGATTGTTCGTCGCGGCCGTCCGAACGGGCGGGTTCGCTGGCGGCCGGCATCTGGGCACCGATATGGCGCGGCAGATAGAGCGTGACGGTGGTGCCACGCCCCGGCGCCGATTCGATTCCGATCTCGCCGTTCGATTGCCGAACGAAGCCGAAGATCTGGCTGAGTCCCAATCCGGTGCCCTTGCCGACCGGCTTGGTGGTAAAGAAGGGCTCGAACACGCGCTCGATGACGTCGAGCGACATACCGCACCCGGTGTCTTGCACCGCGATCGTTACATAATCGCCCGCCGCGCAGTTGCCGACCGCATGCGCCGCAAGCGTCGTCGTATCGGTCGTAATGACGATCGTGCCGCGCCCATTCATCGCGTCGCGAGCGTTCACGGCGAGGTTGAGCACCGCATTTTCGAGCTGGTGACGATCGGCCCATACCCGCCACCCCTTCGGATCGCCCTGCGCCTCGACGCTGATCGCATCGCCCAGCGTACGATCGAGCAGATCGCGCATGCCGCGGATCAGGCTGCCCGAATCGACCGCCTCGGGGGCGAGCGCGTCGGAGCGAGAAAAGGCGAGCAGCTGCCGGGTGAGTGCCGCGGCGCGGTGCGCGCCTTCCATCGCGTTGTCGAGGTGGCGGGCCGCCTCGGCAGGATCGGCGGTGATCTGGCGCCGTGCGAGTTCGACGCCGCCCAGCACCACCGCCAGCATGTTGTTGAAATCATGCGCGATGCCGCCGGTCAGCTGGCCGACCGCGTCCATCTTTTGCGCCTGCCGCAGCTTCGCCTCCGCCTGCTCGCGCTCACGGGCCTCCTGGCGCAGTTGCTCGGTCGCCTCGGCGACCGCCGCGCGCAAAATGTCCGCGCGCGCACGCTCGGTCGCGGCGTCGGCGTCGGCGGCGGCACGGTCGCCCTGCGCCTCGATCGCCATCCAGCCGAGCACCACGGCGCCCATCGCAATCAACAGGCCGAACCCGCTGAGCACGCGCGAAGCGAAGCTCGAATTGGCAATCAGGTCCGCAGCCGCCACCGTCCTGCTGTGAAGCACGCCACGCTCATGCTCGACCACCTCGTCGAGCAGGTTCTCGACGTTGGTGCGCGCCTTGCTCTCACGGACCTGGTAATAGCTGCCCCAGGCGTCGCGATGCCGTTTGAACGTGGAATAGAGCGCGGTTTCGTTGAGTTCCTTGCCGCGATTGTCGAAGGCGCGGCGTAGTTTGGCGATCCGCGCCTGCTGGGCCTTGTCGTCGGCGGTCAGCACGCGCAGCCGTTGCAGCTGTTCGCTCGCCCGCTGCCACTGGTCGGTATATTGCTGGCCCAGGTTCCGATCCGCGCTGACGACATAGCGGCCCAGTGCCGCCTCGGCCGCGGAGATGGCGCCGGACAGCTGGTTCGCGCGCAGGATCACCTCGAACGTGTGCTGCTGCATCTGGATCGCGCGATCGCGCTCGGCATCGGTGCGTTGCTGCAGCAACACGAGCACGCCAAGCACCACGACGCCTAGCACCGCCAGAGCGCCGAGTACCAGCATGCGCCAGTTCTTGTCGCGAACCGAACGCTCCAGGGCGGGGTCTGCCTCGCTCATTAGCGTCAATTCTAGGCCGTTACGGCGGAAGTTGAAAGCGCCGTTAGGCGAGCGCCCCAACTGCGTCGCCTGCAGCCTTGAACAAGCCCAGCACGCGATCGATCTGCTCGGGCAGATGCTCGGCGCACAGCGAGCAGCGCAGCAGATAGGTACCGGCGGGCGTCGCGGGCGGGCGCGCCATGTTGACGTACACGCCGTTGTCGAGCAGCGCCTGCCACATCGCGACGGCCTGTTCCTGGTCCTCCAGGATCACCGCAACGATCGCCGACTCGGGAGACGCCGTGCCGAGCTTGAAGCCCATCGCGACCAGCCCGCCATGCAGCTTGCGGGCATTCTCCCACAGCCGGGCGCGCTTCTCATGCGCCGTCATCAGCTTGCGGATCGACGCCGCAGCGGTGGCGACCACCGACGGCGGTAGCGAGGCGGTGAAGATGTACGGCCGACAGGCGAGCCGGATCGCCTCGAACTTCGGGTGGTTGGAGATGCAGAATCCGCCGACGGTTCCAACCGACTTGGAGAAGGTGCCGACGACGAAGTCGACATCCTGGGCAAGGCCCTGGTCTTCATAGACGCCGCGACCGTTGGGGCCGAAAAAGCCCATCGAATGCGCTTCGTCGACCAGCACCATCGCGCCATGCTTCTTGGCGACGGCGACCATTTCCTTGAGCGGGGCGATGTCGCCGAGCATCGAATAGACGCCCTCCAGCACCACCAGCTTGCCGGCCTCTGCCGGCAGGCGGCCCAGGCGCTTGTCGAGATCGGCGACATCGTTGTGGCGGAAGCGAACGATTTCCGCATAGCCCTGCTTGCAACCGTCATAGATCGACGCATGGCTGTCTGCGTCGAGGATGACATACTCGCCCTTGCCGGCGAGCGTGGAGATCATGCCCAGATTGGCCATATAGCCGGTGGAGAACACGATCGCGCCGGACACGTCGTAAAAGTCGCGCAGCGCCTGCTCGACTTCCATATGGTCCTGGAACGTCCCGTTGAGCATCCGACTGCCGTTGGTGCCCGAACCGAACTGTTCGAGCGCGACCTTACCGGCCTCGATCACGTCCGGATCGAACGTCATGCCCATATAATTGTAGGTACCGAGCAGGATCGTGTCCTTGCCCTTGATCACCGCCTCGGTGGGCGACTTCACCTGTTCCATCACGATCGCGAACGGATCGGTGACGCCGCTGTCGAGCAGCTTCTTGCGCTCCGCGATCAGGCCGTCGAACTTGCTCATCAGGTCGCCGGCGGCAACCGGCTCGACGCTGCGCAGGGCATCGGTCATGCTGTTCAGCCCTTCAGCTTCTGAACGGCATCGACCAGCTGGCCGACGGTCTCGATCTCGGCCTGCATGTTCATCGTGATCAGGATATCGAATTCGTCCTCGATCGCAGCAACGAAATCCATCACCGTCAGGCTGTCCCATTCGAGGTCGCCGGCGAAGGTGGTGGTTTCGGTCAGCGCGACGCCCTTCTTGTTGAAAGGCGCAATTTGCGCGGCGACGGAGTCGAAGATTTCAGCGCGATCACTCATGCGGCCGGTCCTTAGTGTGATCAGCGCCGACTGCCAAGCGAATGCGGCGGAAACGGGTCCGTCAGCGGGCGAGGATCGGGTCAGGCCGCCTGGCGATTGGCGTCGCCGCCGCCCAGCGCCACCTGTTCGATCCAGCAATCCATCTGCGCGGCGATCTTCTGGAGCAGCGCCGGGCGATAATGAGTTACGTCGGCCATCTCGTCAGGATCGTCGATGATGTGCGACACTTCGAGCACCCAGATGTGATCGGGATTCTCGCGCGCGGCCTTGCGCCAGATCGCGTTGAACCGCGCCGATCGCTCGCGCGTGTGGTTCAGGCCGATCCGGTATTTGTCCGCCGACGCGTCCTCGGGGGGAAGCACCACCAGCATCCGCAACCCGTTCTCCATCAGGAAGATGCAGGTGCGGATCACGCAGGTTTCATAGAGTCCGAGGTCGATCAGGTGCCATTTGTCGGGCCAATGGACGTCGAGATAGTCGACGGTCGCGCCATAGACCAGAAAAGGTGGATAGTGCTGATCGCGATAGCTGCCGTCGTCCATCATGTTCATGCGGAACACGCGCGGCCGGTTGTCGAATTCGATGGCCGGGCGAAAGCGGCTATAATGCGCAATGCCGCCCGACTGACAGTCGAACATGATCCGAATCGCTGGATCGGCGACGATCTGGGGCAATTGCTGGCCTAGGATCCGCGCACGAATGGCCGGATCGTTGAAGTCGCAATCGCTGATCCAGTCCGGCGCGGTGCGATCGAACCGCCCGTCCCACTCGCTTGTATCGATGTCCGGCCAGGCCTCGCGCACCTTGGCCAGCGCGAATGCCTCCAGCCCCATGTGCATCGCGCGGCACGAAAAGGTGAAATGGACGAACCTGCCGCTGTCGCGATCGACCATCGCGAAGCCGACCAGCCCGTAATCGCCATAGCGGTCCCAGGCGAAGATCGACCAGCTGTCGAACCGGACGACATCGATGATCGCCTGCGCCAGCGCGTCCGGCTCGACCCGCGAACCGCTATAGTTCAGCTGATTGGAACGGTTGATCAGCTCGGCGATGCGCGGCGCGAAGTCCAGATTGTCCATCAGCTTCGGCGAGCAGGCGCAAATGCCGGACAGCCGCAGAAACGAGTGGTACGACAGTTCGGGCGCCGCCACGCGCGCGCTACGCTTGCGTTCGAGCAGGCGATAGGCGTCAACGCGGCTCTCGGTGCCCTGCTGGATCGCCAGCAACTGGCCGAGCCGATCGTCAGCGTCGGGTTCAGTAATGTCCAGCGTCTGGAGATCGGGCATTGCGTGACGCGCAGAAGCGAGGTTCAACGGGTTATCGTCGACGAACAGCACGTTCGCCGGCCGCAGCTGCATATCCTCGATGATCGTCTTGATCGCGTCCGGCTTGGGCGTGAAGGCGATGTGCGGGAAGACGAACTCGTCCCAAAGCCCGAACGCCTCCAATTGCGCGCGCGCCGCGTCATGATCGTTCTTCGAGCAGATCGACGAGACGACGCCGCGCGCATTGAACGCGCGGATCAGCGCCGCGCGCCGTTCGTCCAGCACCACGGCATCGCCATCGGCCAGCGTGCCCCGCCAGAGCGTGTCGTCGAGATCCCAGAGGATCAGCTTGACCTGGGTGTTCCACATCACCCGGTCATTATAGGATGGCCGCGGTGCCGGCGGCGGTTACAGCAGCCGTTGCGCCCGGTACCAGCGCGCCGTTTCCGCCAGCCCCGCTTCGGTTTCCACCTGCGGCGTCCAAAGATTGGCCGGTGCACGGTGCGCCGGATCGGCCACCCAGTCGGGATGGCAGAAATAGGAGACGCGATCGGGCGTCAGCTTGGCCCGCTTGCCGCGCAGCAGCCGATCGATTCTGGCGCCCGCCACCAACACGGCTTTCGGCAGCGATAGCGCCAGCACACGCCGCCCCACCGCGCGGCCGATCGCCTTCGCGAATTCGGGATGGCTCCACCCGCCCGGGCGCCCGTCATCGGGGTCGATCGCTCCGGCAACGCCGTCGGTCGTCGCCAGTGCCAGCAACAGCCGGCCGAGGTCGCTCACTTCGATCACGGAGATGCGGCCTCCGGGCGGCAGCAGCGCCAGCCCCCAGCGTGCAAGACGGAACAGCTCCAGCATCTCCAGATCGCCGGGGCCATAGATTGCCGGCGGACGCACGATCGTCCAGTCGAGCCCCGATGCCCGCACCAGCTTGTCGGCCTCGCCCTTGGACCAGCCATAGGCCGAAAGCTGCGGCTCACGCCCGGCCAGCGAGGAGACGTGGACGAACCGGCGCACCCCCGCGCCTTGCGCCGCAGCCAGCATATTCGCAGTGCCGGTGATATTGCCATGCGCAAAGCCTTCGCGATCGGGTGCGTTGACCACCCCGGCGACATGGATCACCGCATCGGCGCTCGCACACAGCGTCGCCAGTGCCTTCGTTGCGTCCAGATCGCCCCGCACCCAGGTGACGCCCTCGCGCGGCGGCTGGTCGCGCCGGGTGAGCGCGCGGACCCGATGGCCGGCATCCAGCGCCAGATCGATCAGCCGGGAACCGACGAAGCCGGTGCCGCCGGTGACGGCAATAACGCTCACAGCAACGCCATGTGGCTGCGATGCACCAGCGCGCTGCGCGGCGCATAGCCCAGGATCGCGATCACGTCCTCGGTCCGCCGCCCGACGATACGCGAGGCATCGACATGGCCATATTCCGCGAGCCCGCGCGCCAGATGCTTACCGTCCGGGCCGATCACCACCACCAGATCGCCGCGCGCGAACCGCCCCTCGACGCGGGTGGCACCGGCCGACAACAGGCTGCGGCCGTCGCGAAGCGCCTGCGCCGCGCCCGCGTCGATATGGATCGCGCCCTTCGCCGTCAGCCCGCCGCGCAGCCACGCCTTGCGCGCCGCGCCGCCCTTCTGCCCGACGAACAGCGTGCCCCGCCCTTGTTCGCCAAGCCGGCGCAACGGATTGGCGACACGGCCGTCGGCAATGGCCAGATGTGCGCCGGCGCTGGTCGCGATCCGCGCGGCCTCGATCTTGGAGATCATGCCGCCCGAGCCCATGCCCGAGCTCGAATCACGATCGGCCATTGCCTCGATCCGCTCGTCGATCTGGTCGACGAGCGCGATCAGTTCGGCGTCAGCATGGGTGTTGGGGTTGGCCGTGTACAGGCCGTCGACGTCTGACAGCAGCACCACCCCGTCGGCGCCGGACGCACTGGCAACGCGAGCCGCAAGGCGATCATTGTCGCCAAACCGGATCTCTTCGGTGGCGACCGAATCATTCTCGTTGATGATCGGCACGACACCCAGGCGCAGCAGCCGATCGAGCGTGGCCGACACGTTGAGGTATCGCCGGCGATCCTCCAGATCGTCGAGCGTCACCAGGATTTGCGCGGCCGTCAGCTCCTTCGCATCGAGCAGTTCTGCCCAGACGCTTGAAAGCGCGATCTGTCCGGTCGCGGCGGCCGCCTGTGCATCCTCCAGGCTGGCGCGTCCGCCCTTCGCGAGGCCGAGCCTGCGCGCTCCCAGCGCGATCGCGCCCGACGACACGACGATCAGTTGCTGTCCCGCACGCGCGCGCGCGCCGAGATCCTCGACCAGCCCGGTCAGCCACTCGCGCCGCACCTGCCCGGTTGCGTCGACGAGAAGCGATGACCCGACCTTGACGACAAGCCTGGCACACCGGGCGGGCGCAAAGCCGATGGCCTCGGCGACGGGGGAGCTTACGGACATGGCCGCGCTCTTAGCGGGGTGATTTGTCATCTGCCAAGTCGATCAGATGATCGATTCGCGTTGCAGATCGCTGCGATGCCCGGCACCCGATTCGGCGAGCCTCACGATCACGGCGTCGCGCGTCTCGCTGTCGCCGGCGCGTATTTCGCCCAGTTCGGCCGCCGTCAGCAGCACCACCGGCACCACCCTTACCGGGGAAAGCGGCATGTCTTCGATCACGGTAGGAAAATCTGGCGCCGGCCCGCCGATCATAACGCCCAGCACATCGTCCGCCGTCAGAAAGTGTGCCGGCAGACGCGCGGCGATCGCCGCCGATCGCGAGACATTGGTCAGTTCGAGCGGGATCGGGCCATGCCGGTCGAGCGGGCGCAGGATGCCGCCTTCCTCGATCACGATTGCGGCCACGCGGCGGAGCACCTCCAGCATCCAGCCATCGCCGGCCACTTGCGACGGTTCGCCCTCGCCCGGCCCCTCGATGAACAGCTCGATCTCGAACCCGTTGGCACCGGCGCTTTCATCCAACGGATCGGACAGGCCATCGGTGGCAAGGAGGATCGCACTGCCGCGATGGACCAGCCGATATGCCTCATGCCCGCCGGGCCAGGTCGATCCATCCGGCGACGAGGAAAGAATACGATCGCTCGATGGGCCCTGCGCCGCCCAGAAGCGCGCCCGGGCATCCGCCGAACGATCGGCGCAGCTGGCCGGAGCGCTCGCGGGCGGGGCTGCCGACCTTTCCGTGTCCGGTCGTGCGCTGCGGAAGACCCCACGCAACCAAGCGAACGCACCCATCCTATCCTCCGCGAAATCAATCCGGGTGGATGCAGTGCCCTAAAAATGCGTCAGATCGGCGACCATGTGACTTCTTCTTCCTCGTCATCGGCACCGTAATCGCGTGATCGCTGTTCACCGGGACCGATCGCCTCCAACATCTTGTCGAGCACCCAGTCGATCCCGGTGCCTGCTGCGCCAGACAACGGTATTACCGGCGCGCCGCTGGCCTCTTCCAGTTCGGCCGACAATGCTTCGATAAGTTCGTCGTCGAGCAGATCGATCTTGTTGAGCGCGACGATGACCGGCTTGTCGATCAGCCCCGCACCATAGGCTGCGAGTTCGTCGCGAACGATTCGATAGCTGGTCGCCACATCCTCGTCATTGGCATCGACAAGGTGAAGCAGGAC
The DNA here is from genome assembly GCF_054489705.1 of Sphingomonas sp. RS6. Taxonomy (NCBI): domain Bacteria; kingdom Pseudomonadati; phylum Pseudomonadota; class Alphaproteobacteria; order Sphingomonadales; family Sphingomonadaceae; genus Sphingomonas; species Sphingomonas sp. RS6. The sequence continues at coordinate 14,644 of NZ_JBTMWM010000011.1, read as the reverse complement.
GCGGCAACGCTCGATATGACCAAGGAACCGATCGCCGATGCCCACGCCTTCCGCCGCGCCCTCGATCAGGCCGGGAATGTCGGCGATGACGAACTCGCTGCCCTTGTGCCGCACCACGCCGAGCTGCGGCCGGGTGGTGGTGAACGCATATTCCCCCACCTTCGCTTGCGCGTTGGTGACGGCGTTGATGAAGGTCGACTTGCCGGCATTCGGCAGCCCCACCAGCCCGGCATCGGCAAGCAGCTTCAGCCGCAGCCAGACCCATGCCTCGTCGCCCGGCCAGCCGGTGCCATGCTGGCGCGGCGCGCGATTCGTCGACGTCTTGTAGCTGGCATTGCCGCGGCCGCCGTCGCCGCCGCGCAGGAACACGATCCGCTCGCCGGCCTTGGTTAGGTCGGCCAGCAGCGACCGCTCATCGTCATCGGCCAGGATCTGCGTGCCGATCGGCACCTGGATCACCAGATCCTTGCCGCCTGCGCCGGTGCGGTTCGAACCGGAACCTCCGGTCCCACGCGGCGCCCGGAAATGCTGAGTGTAACGGAAATCGATCAGGGTGTTGAGGCCCGGCACCGCCTCGAAAATGATGTCGCCGCCCTTGCCGCCATCGCCGCCATCGGGGCCGCCATATTCGATGAACTTTTCGCGCCGGAAACTGACGGCGCCCGGCCCGCCCGTGCCGGAGCGGACAAAAATCTTCGCCTGATCGAGAAAATGCATGCGCCTGCCCTTACGCCGTCGCGACGATTCCGTCACCCCCTGCGACGGAAGCGCTGGTATTCTGCCGTCACCCACCCCATTACAGGGTGGAATTGCGCTGACACGCAGCTATAGGCGACCGGATCATTCGCGCGCGGCGCCATCGCGGCTCGACGGCGGGTTGAAGCATAAGGACACACGTCGAGAAGCATGAAGTCGATCGATCGCTATATGGCGCGGCTGATCGCGGTTCCGTTGATCTCGACGCTGATCGTCTCGGCGATGCTGCTGGTGCTCGACCGGATGTTGCGACTCTTCGAGTTCGTGGCGACCGAGGGCGGGCCGGTCAGCGTGGTCTGGCGGATGCTTGCCAATCTGCTGCCCGAATATCTGGGCCTGGGCATTCCGATCGGCTTGATGCTGGGTGTGCTGCTCGCGTTCAGACGACTGGCCACCTCGTCCGAACTCGATGTGATGCGCGCCGTGGGGCTCAGCTACACCCGGCTGCTGCGCGTGCCATATATGTACGCCATCGTGCTGGCTGCGCTCAATTTCGGTATCGTCGGATTCCTCCAGCCCACCTCGCGATACAATTACGAGCAGTTGCGCTTCGAATTGCGCTCGGGTGCGCTCGGCGCGTCGATCAAGGTCGGCGAGTTCACCAATTTCGGCTCGAAGATGACGTTGCGGATCGAATCGAGCCGCGACGAGGGCCGCGACCTGCGCGGCATCTTCGTCCAGATGGTGACGAAGGATGGCAGCCCGCTGGCCGTCACCGCCGAAAAGGGCCAGTTCCTGCGATCGGATGATCCCGATACGATCATCTTTCGCCTGACCAACGGCACGCTGGTACATCGCGACAAGGGATCTCCGGTGCCACGGGTGCTGACCTTCACCACGCACAACCTGCCGATTCCGCTGCCGAAATATGAGCAGTTCCGCCAGCGCGGTAACAACAACGTCGAACGCACCCTGCCCGAACTTGCCGTGATCGGCCGCGATCCCACCGCTAACATGGTCGATCGCGAGACGAGCCGCTCGGCATTTCACTATCGCATGGCCGAAGTGACGACGATGTTCCTGCTGCCGATGCTCGCGGCGGCGCTGGGGATTCCGCCGAAACGGTCGACCTCGGCGCTCGGCGTGTTCCTGTCGATCGTGATGATCGTCACCTATCACAAGATCAACGAATATGCGCAGGGCATCGGCAGTCTGGGCCGGATCGATCCGATCATCGCGCTCTGGGTGCCGTTCGCATTGTTCGCCGGGCTGACCTTCTGGATGTACTACACCGTCGCCTACGTCCCCGGCGGGCAGCCGATCGGCGCGCTCGAACGCGTCTTCGCCAAGATCGGCAAGCTGCTGGGCCGCTTGCTGCCCGGCAGCCGACGACGGCGTCGGCGGGCGGAGGCCGCGGAATGAACCTGACCGGCATATTCCCCTCGCCCACCATGTCGCTGTACATGGCGCGGATGTTCGTGGTTCGCACCTTTGCGATCCTCGGCGCGCTGGTGCTGGTGTTGCAGTCGCTCGATCTGCTGAGCGAATCCGCCGCGATTCTCGCCTATCCGGGCAATGGCGACGCGGAAATCTGGCGCTATGTCTGGCTACGGGTGCCGCAGATCATCTCGACGTTCCTGCCCTATTCGGTGCTGTTGGGATCGATCCTCACGCTTGCGCAGCTCAATCAGAACAGCGAAGTGATCGCGCTCAAGGCCGGTGGTCTCTCGGCGCACCAGGTGCTGGCGCCGCTGATCCTGTCCGGCCTTGTCGTGTCGGGTTTGTCCTTCGCCTTCAACGATCGGATCGTCACGCGCGCGACCGCGACGATGGATCAGTGGAAGGACGTCGATTACGCGCCCTTGCCGATCGATCGCGGCGACCGTTCGAACGTGTGGGTTCAGGCTGACGGCCATCTGATCCAGGTAAAGCAGGTCAAGGGCAAGGGCGAGGCCGTCCAGCTCTATGGCATCACCGTCTATCAGCGACAGGGCGGATCGCTCACCTCGATCCTCACCGCTACGCACGGCGCCCGCGCCGGCAACGCATGGCGAATCGAAGGTGCAAAGCGGTTCGATGTCGCTGCAGGCACGTTGACCAACATCGGCACCATCATCGTCGGCGAGGGCGTTCGTCCCGATCAATTCACCCTGTCAAACGTCGATCCCGACACCCATTCCTTCGGCAGCCTGCGCAGCGCCATTGGCGAACTCAAACTGGCGGGGCGCCCCACCAAGGCGCTCGAAGGGGCGCTCTGGCACAAGCTGTCTGGCCCGCTATCGGCGATGCTGATGCCGTTGCTGGGCGCCGTCGCCGCGTTCGGACTGGCGCGATCGGGCAAGCTGTTCGTTCGCGCGGTGATCGGCATGGCGCTCGGCTTCCTCTATTTCGTCGCTGATAACTTCGCGCTGGCGATGGGCAATCTCGGTGCCTATCCGCCCTTCCTTGCCGCCTGGGCACCGTTCCTGCTGTTTCTGATGATCGGCGAAGCGGTGTTGCTGCGCACCGAGGAGTAGCGAGGATCACTTGCCCGGGTGTGCAGCCGCCCAGTCGAGTGCGTTCTGCAGCGTCGTGACCCAGACCTCATCGCGATGCGCCGCCAGCCAGGCGACGAGTTCACGATGTGCCTGGTCCGACACGGCCAGATAATCGCCGCCGACCCCGTGGAAGAGCAACACCGCCCAGCCGCCACCCGCTTCTGCCTGGCGGACGAAGTCGATCATCTCGGCACTTGTCGAACCCTCTCCAAAACCGCGCGACGGAAGGTGCATCGGATCAACCTTCGATACATCGGCGCGGAGGTCTTCAGCCGTCGTCGTCACGCCGCGCACATAGCTGACCAATCCCGACACGCGCAGCGCCGCAAGATAATCCTGCCCTCCTGCCAAGGTCTGGCCGCAGGGTGTTGCAAAGCCATGCCGCTTGCGTCCGTCCAACGCCGTCAGCAGCACATTCTGCTGAGCAATCTCGCGCAACATGCTAGCGGGCGTATAGGCTTCGCTCACAAAGCGCGGATCGGCGGGATAGCTTGCCGCCGAACAAGGATGGAAGATCGTGTGGTTGCCGAGCTCATGACCCGCGGCCGCTACGCGGCGCCAGCGTTCGACATGCTGTTGCTCCACATTAGCAAGAAAGAAGGTTCCTTTTAGTCCCGCTGCATCGAGCACCGGCACCGCATGATCGAGTTGCGAGCCAAGCGCGTCGTCATAGGTCAGCACGACGGCCGCCTTGGCGCCGTTCGGCCAGTTCGTCTGTGCCGACGCGGGTGCGCCGACCGCCAGCATGCACAGCGCCGTGGCGCGCGTGAAAATGCGGTGCATCACCCTCTCCCGTTCCTGTCGCCCGATCCTACCGGGCCAGCGAAGGGACGCAAGCAATTGCCGAAAAACGAAAAGGGCCGGCGCACCTTTCGGTGGCCGGCCCCTGGCTTCAGCAGCGGGATTGCGATCAGCGCAGACGCATGGTGCCGCGCGCAAGCTGCACAACCAGTCCGCTCAGCGTCGGATAATTGGCCTTGTGATAGGCCGAGGCCGGCTCCAGTGCCGCCGCCAGGCGACGATGTGCCGTGCCCAGCGCGTGATAGGGAACGCTCGGCAGCAGATGGTGGAGCGCGTGGTACCGCAGACCGATCGGTGCCCAGAGATAAGGCAAGAAGCTCGGTCCGGGCACGTTCACGCTGTCGAGATACTGCGCCGTCACCGTCAGCGGTTCGCCCTCATTCTCCCAAAGATGGGCGACAAGCGTACGCACCTGGTTGATCACCGCCACCGACGCCAGCACGACGAGGTAGACGAGGAAAGCGTGCAGCGACACGACGCCCGTCGCCACCGCCGCAAGCAGGCCGATCGCAAACAGGCTGGCCCCCAGTTCCTGCCAGCGCCACTGGTTCCGCAACTCGCCCTCCGGCGGGCGACGCTCGAACGACGGGTTGATCTGCAGCCCGGAATAGCGCGCGACGACGATCCGGCGCAGCTTCGGCGAGAGCATCGACGCCGGCGCCAGAATGGCGAAGCGGATCAGCAGCGCGATCGGCGCGAACACCGAAACGAGCAGAAAAACCGGCAACGTCCACGGCTTCATCAGCGCGAGCGGCAGATATTCGGGATCCTGATCAGTGCCGTAGCGGGTACGCGCATGGTGCAGGCTGTGCACGCCTTCATACATGAAAGACGGCATCATCAGCGGCACGCCGATCACGAGATTCCACGCAAGCCGGAAGCCCGGGAGCAGCGAATGCTTCACGTGCGTCAGTTCATGGATGAACAGGCCCGCGCGATAAAGCGCCAGAACCGCAACGATCCCGCCGGCAATCGCCAGCAAGGGCAATGTCGCCAGAATGGCAAGCGCAAGGCCCGCATAGCCGACCGCCGAGGACAGGAGGAAATCCGTCCAATAGATGCGCTGGCTGGGCATATGGAGGTCGCGGGTGAGTTCGGCTGCGGCCCGCAGCATGGCGCGATCATCCGGAACACCGGCGAGCCGAACGCGCGCAACGGCGGCCTCGGCTTCGGCGTCATCGAGATTGAAGGCAAGCGATTTGGTCATAGTCTCTGCCATTGCCCTTAGATAGTGGCCTTATGGTGGCATTACAGGGCCGTTGCGAGGCCCTTTGCCGCTTTGCGCACCGCGCGCTTGACAGGCACGAGGCAACGGGAGACTGCATTGTCCTCCATCAAGAATTTCGAGGCCCGCTTCCGTGGCAACCGCCCAACTCAAGGTCCGGCCCGTTTCGGGCAAGGCCGACACCAAGGCTTTCATCGAACTCGCCTATCGACTGAACGGTAACGACCCGAACTGGGTGCCCCCCCTACGCGAGGAGGTTGCCGGCACCATCAGCCCGAAAAAAAATGGCTGGTTCAGCCATGCAGAGGCACAGCTGTTCCTTGCCGAGCGCGGCGGCCAGGTTGTCGGCCGCATCTCGGCGCATATCGACCGCCTCGCGCTCGAGATGCCGCCTGGGCAGGGCTTTGGACCAGGCACCGGATTCTGGGGCATGTTCGACGCCGAGGACCAGGATGTCGCCGCCGCGGTCGTCGCCGCTGCCGAACAATGGTTGCGCGATCAGGGGATGACGCGCGCGCTCGGCCCGGTAAGCCTTTCGATCTGGGAGGAACCGGGTCTGCTCGTCCGCGGCCACGATCACTCGCCGACCGTGCTGATGGGGCATCACCCCGCGCGCTATCAGCCATGGATCGAATCCTTGAGCTATGCGCCCGCCAAGCGACTGCTGACCTACGACCTCGACATCACCAAGGACTTCCCGCCGATCGTCCAGCGCATCATCGCCGCGGGCGAAAAGAACGCGCGGATTCGCATTCGCATGGTCGACAAGTCCAAGTTTCACGAGGAAGCGGCGATCATCCTCGCCATCCTCAACGATGCGTGGTCGGACAATTGGGGCTTTGTTCCCCTCACCCAGCCCGAAGTCGACGATGTCGGCAAGAAGCTCAAGCCGCTCGTCTTCAATGATCTGATCCGGATCGCCGAATATGACGGCGAACCCGTTGCGTTCATGGTGACGCTACCCGACCTGAACGAACCGCTGAAGCCGCTCAAGGGCTCGCTGCTGCCGTTCGGCTGGGCAAAGCTGCTGCTGTGGCTGCGCAAGCCGAAGGCGCGGACGATGCGCGTGCCGCTGATGGGCGTGGTGAAGCGGCTGCAGTCGTCGCGCATGGCAAGCCAGCTCGCCTTCATGATGATCGAGTATATCCGCCGCGCGTCGGTCGAACATTATGGCGCGACGCGGGGTGAGATCGGCTGGGTGCTCGAGGACAATCAGGGCATGGTCGCAATCGCCGAGACGATCCAGAGCCAGGTTAATCGCGAATATGTGATTTACCAGAAGCCGCTCTGAACATCACGGCGGGGCGATGCGGGCAGGCAGCGCGCCTGCCCGCGATCAGCTTTACTTGGCGGGATCGATTCCAGTCTCCTTGATCCACTGCTGCCGCGTTTTGCAGACGCGCGGGCGGCGGAGGATTGATCCGGTAACCGACTGATCGACGCAGTAGCGGACCGGCTTCTCCGCTGCCGTCTCTTTCGACTTGGCCGCGGGTTTCTCGCCTGGATCGGCAGCGGCGATCGCTTGCGACGCTGCACCGAACGAAAGCGCGACCGCCAGCACGATGGCGGCATGATGGGCGATCTTGGTCGTGGCACGAATGCTCGTCATGTTGGGCTCCTGCGTTGAATTTGGCGCCGGCGCTGTCCATTCCCGCCGGTGCCAATCGCTTTGCAGGCATCATGCCAAATCGATTATCTCTTCAATTCCAGACCCTTGCGCATCTCAAATAATTTCAGCGATGCGTGCCACTGCCACAACACAGCACATCACGCCAACAAATGGCGAAATGCACCTCGCCGGCTATCGCAGCGCCACCCATGTCGGCGCGTGATCGCTTGCTTTCTCGCGGCCGCGATACGCCTTGTCGACGCCCGCATCGATGAAGCGGTCCGCAGCATGCGGGCTGAGCAGCAGGTGGTCGATTCGAAAGCCGGCGTCGCGCTGCCAGGCGCCAGCCTGATAATCCCAGAACGTCCACACGCCGCCAGCTGGGAAGCGCGTGCGCAGCGCGTCCGTCCACCCTTGCGCCAGCAACTGGCGATAACGCTGGCGCGACTCCGGCTGCATCAGTGCATCGTCAGCCATTGCGCGCACCGAGAAACTGTCGTCATCGTTGGGGATGACGTTGTAATCGCCCGCCAGCACCGTCGGGCGCTCTTCGGCGAGCAACACCCGCGCACGCGCAGCCAGCCGCTCCATCCAGGCCAGCTTATAGTCAAATTTCGGCCCCGGCTGAGGATTGCCATTGGGGAGGTAAATAGAAGCGACCACCAGATCGCCGACCTGCGCCTCGATATATCGGCTGTGCGTATCGTCCGGATCGCCCTCCAGCCCGCGTTGGCGTTCGATCGGCTGCTCGCCGCGCGCGAGGATCGCGACGCCGTTGAAGCCCTTTTGCCCATGCCATATGGCGCCATAACCCGCACGCTCGATCGCATCGGCCGGAAGCGTGTCTTCGGTGCTCTTCAACTCCTGCAGACAAACGATATCGGGCTGCTGCTCGTCGAGATATTCGACGAGACGATCGATCCGCGCCTTGATGCCGTTGACGTTATAGCTGACGATTTTCAATGCGTTGCTCAGATCGAGAAGCTGGTGCCGCAACCGCAGCCGGAAGCGGCGTTGGGATTGGACACGCTGAAATGCGCGCCGCCAAGATTGTCGACGAAATCGACCTGCGCACCACGAACCAGATCGAGGCTGACCGGGTCAACCGCAAGCGCGACGCCGTCCGTCTCGACGACCACGTCGTCGGGCTCAATCTTTTCGGCAAGGCCGAAGCGATACTGGAAGCCTGAACAGCCGCCGCCCTCGACCGACAAGCGAAGAATCGCCGGTTTGCCCTGCTTCGTCGCGATGGCCGCAACGCGCGCGGCGGCGGCGGGCGTAAAGCCCAGTTCGGACTGGCTGATCGTCGTCATGCCCGCCAGATAAGGCCTGCATCGGGCCCAGGCAATGGCGCCTCGGGAACGGACGCGTTAGCGCGGACCGCCGACGCCACCACCGTTGCTCGACGCTTGGGCAACATATTCACCCGTCTGCAGGAACGGGATCGGATTCACCGCACGGCCGTCCAGACGCACCTCATAATGCAGGTGGCTGCCGGTCGACCGGCCGGTCGAGCCCATCAGCCCGATCAGCTGCCCGCGATGGACGCGCGCATTGTCCGCCACCAAGATCTTGGAAAGGTGGCCGTAGCGGGTCTCGACGCCGTGACCGTGGTTGATCGCGATCATGTTGCCGTAACCGCCGCGGCGGCCGGCGTTGGAGACGATGCCGTCGGCGGTCGCGTAGATCGGGGTGCCTACCGCCCCGGGAATATCGACGCCGGCATGCATCGCCGCCGTGCCGCGGAACGGATCTGAACGCACGCCGAAGGTGGAGGTGAAGCTGACATGCTGAACCGGCTGCATCGACGGGATCGCGATCACCGTCTGCTCGACCGAATCGAGCTTCTTCCACGTGGCGAACAACGCGCGGAACTGCGCGTCAGCCTCGGCGCTCGCGCTACCCGACGCCTCGGCATCGTCGTCGAGCGGCTCATAGGGGCCGCCCATCGCCGGCACGGCCCTGCCATAACGCGCGGGCGAAATCCCCAGCTTGCGGAGATGCCCGGCCAATTGCTGGTAGCGCGCCTCACCGGCAGCCTGAACCTTGCCCGCGAGCATGACCTGACGGGCCTCGATCCGGCGGAGCGGCGCGGTGATCTCGCTGGTGAGTGCGCTGGTTTTGGCGGGGACCGCCGGCAGTTCCTGATCGAGCACCGATCGATCACCCTTGCCCGAAACGATCGCGTTGAGCATCGCCTGACGCTGCTCGATCCGCGCGGCGTGCAGCTTCGCGGCTTCCTTGGCGGCGGCGACATCGGCCTTCATCCGGCTGAGTTCCTTGCGCATCAGCGCCACCTGGGCCTCGGGCGAACCGGCTGCCGGACCCGCGAAAGCGATCGCCCCCGCCATCGCCTGCGACACGCCGTAGCCCGAAAACAACACCGTCACCATCGCGGCACCGGCGAACATCAGCTGCGAGCGGCCACCCACGGTGAAACGGCGGAGCGCACGACCATCGTGGAAAATCACGTCCCGGCTGGTGAAGAGTTGGCGGAACTTATGCGCCAGGTTCACGTTATCGCGATTGGAAACTACGGCCATGATTCCCCGGCAAGTTCATGGAAGTTTTCGCCGATGCGACCCGGCGCCCACTTCAGGATTGGCATGATCCGAACGGCAGCCCCATCGCCACACGGATCGCTTGGGGAGTCTTTTGGAGGATAATCAGCCAGCGACAAGCGGTTGGTAGTAATCCCGCGTCAGACCGGCTGAGTCGCGCGCCGAGTCGTTGAACGGCGGCTTAATGGCACCGCGAAAATGCCGGCGAACCAGCGCCTGCCATGTCGTTTCGGGCGCGCAATCACGCTGATCACAGGCCGATTCGAACCAGTGCGTGCCGGCCCGCACGTGGCGCACCTCATCGCTCACGATGCGCCGCAGAATCGCCGTCGTCGCAGAATCGCCGGCCTGTTCGAACCGCTCGATCGTCGCCGGCGTCACGTCCAGTCCCCGCGCCTCCAGCACCATCGGAACGATGGCAAGCCGCGCCAGCACGTCATGCGCGGTTTCGCTTGCCGCGTCCCACAGCCCGTCATGCGCGGGCAGCGCGCCATAATGGCTGCCAAGGCGCCGAAGCCGCCGATCGAGCAGCGCGAAATGCATCGCCTCGTCCGCCCCAACCCGCATCCAATCGTCGACGAACGCCGCCGGGAAACCGGCGCCGAAGCGGCCGATCAGGTCGAAGGCTAGATCGATCGCGACGAATTCGATGTGCGCCAGCGCATGGATCAGCGCGATCCGCCCGCGATCCGATCCGCCCCGCCCGCGCTTGGGCATGCGGTCGGGCGGCAGCAGTTCGGGCTGCGCCGGCCGGGCGGGCCGATCGGGCATCGCGACGTCGAACCGATGGCCAAGCCGCCCCAACCGCCAGTCACGCGCCGCCGCTCGCGCGGCCATCACCTTGTCATAGGGGGCGCCGGTGTCGAGCACCGACCGCGCCGCCGCTGCCACGCTCCGCATGGCGATCAGGCCAGCGCCCGAGCCGCATCGAGCACCGCCGCGGCGTGCCCCGGCACCTTCACCTTGCGCCACGCCTGGACGAGCACACCGGCGCCGTCGACCAGAAAGGTCGAGCGCTCCACCCCCATATATTTCTTGCCGTACATCGATTTCTCGACCCAGACGCCCATCGCCTCCATCAGGCTGCAATCGGCGTCGGTGGCGAGCGGAACGGCCAGTTCATATTTGGCGGCGAACTTGCGGTGGCTCGCCGGCGGATCCTTCGACACGCCGAGTACGCGAACACCGGTCGCTTCGAATTCCGGCATCAGCGCAGAGAAATCCTGCGCCTCCCGCGTGCAGCCAGACGTATCGTCCTTTGGATAGAAATAGAGCACGAACGGCGCCCCGGCCGCCCAGTCCGGCAGCGTGATCGTGCTGTCGTCCGCTGCCGTCAGCGTCACAGCCGGAAACCGTTCGCCCTGATCGATCGCCATGTTCATCTCCTTCAAGGTCAGTCGCCGGCCTGAATCGCCGCCCAGCATCGCCGCACCTCCTGCCGCGTCACGTCCAGCGCGGCAACCACGCCTTCCCATTGGGGCAGCCCCACGGCGCGCGCGATCAGGGCGCGGGTGCTGGCGCCGGGCGGTTGCGCATCGGGCGCGACCAGCCGCAGCGTCACCAACAACCGGCTAAGAAAATCATGCGCCTCGCGGATCGACGGCGGCATCAGCCCCTCTTCGACGAGCGCGTCGATCGCGCGGCCAAGATGCGGATCGAAGCCGATCCTGTGCCGCAGTTGCAGGACATGCACCGCAAACTCCAGGTCGACGAGCCCGCCGTCGAGCAGCTTGGCGTCGAGCGGCCCGGCCGGCGGCTTGTGAGTTGCCATTTCCGCGCGCATCCGAACGGCATCGGCGGTAATGTCGCGCGCCGGGCGTGCCCCGTTCAGGACCTGAGCGACGATCTCCGCCACGGCCGCGCGGGCGCCGGGGGATCCGAACACCGGCCGAGCGCGGGTCAGCGCCATATGCTCCCAGGTCCAGGCGTCATTTTCCTGATAGGCCCGGAACCCCTCGATTGACACGGAGAGCGGCCCCTGGGCGCCGGACGGGCGCAGCCGGGTGTCGATCTCGTAGAGCGGGCCCGCCGCGGTCGGCACGGACAGCGCAGCCGTCACCCGCTGGGCCAGCCGGTTATAATAAGTGACGGCGCCGAGCGGCCGGCGTCCATCCGATTCAGCCGCATAGTCGCCGGTGAAGAGATAGACGAGGTCGAGGTCCGACGCATGGGTGAGCGCGCCGCCGCCCATCCGACCGAGCGCCAGTATCACCAGTTCGCTGTTCGGCACGCGGCCATGCGCCTCGACAAACGCCTCGACCGTCGCCGATGCCAGCACGTCGATCGCCGCTTCGGCAATCCGCGCATAACCCGCCGAGACCTCGAGCGGGTCGCTCGCGCCCGCCACGATCTGCGCGCCGAGCGCAAAGCGCCGCTCGTTCACGAGGCGGCGGACATGTTCGAGCCGCCACTGATAGTCGGCGTTCGGCTCCACCGCGGCCATCTCGCACGCCAGATCGGCGATGGGCGGCATCGGATCGAGCGCGGTCGCGTCGATTAGGCCGTCAAGAAGCTCCGCACGGCGCCCCAACTGCTCCGCCAGCGTCGGCGCATGGCTGAGGATCGCGCTCAATAGCCGGGCGAGCGCCGGCTGCGCCTCAAGCAACCGGAAGATGTTGATCGCGCTGGGCAGTCTCGCAAGCATCGTATCGAAGCGTGTGAGCGCATGATGCGGATCGGGTGCCTCGGCGAACGCGCCGATCACGCCCGGCAACACGGCCTCCAACGCCGCCTGTGCCGCCGGCGAGCGCAGCGACGGATAACGGCCGCCGCGCCAGCCATCGATCAGCCGGCAGGCGTTGGAAACGTCGCTGAAGCCGGTATCGGCCAGTCTGGCAGCCAGCGCATCGGGCGCGGCGGGCAATTCGCCGCCATCGTCGCTGGCCAGCGAATCATAGATGTGGCCGACGCGTGCGACGTGCGGTTGCAGCACCCCGATCAGCGCATTGCCGTCGGCGAGCCCATGCAGGCGCGCCACATTGTCGAGCGCGGCGGCATCCGCAGGCAGGCTGTGCGTCTGCCGATCGTCGACCATCTGGAGGCGATGCTCGATCGTCCGCAGCAGCACATAGGCCGCATCGAGCGCCGCCGCTTCCTCCGCATCGATTCGCCCCGCCCCGGCCAGCGCGGCAAGCGCGTCGCGCGTCGCCGGCACCCGCAGCGAAGGTTCGCGGCCGCCGTGGATCAGTTGGTGGATCTGCGCGAAGAATTCGATCTCGCGAATGCCCCCGCGCCCGCGCTTCAGGTCATAACCAGGGCCGAATTGCTGCCCGCGCCGATGATGATCGCGAATGCGGCGCGAGATTTCGCGGATTTCCCGGATCGTGCCAAAATCGAGCGCGCGGCGCCACACGAACGGCCGGATCGCCTCGAGAAAGCTCTCGCCAAGTTTCCGGTCCCCTGCCGCGGCGCGGGCCCGGATGAAGGCGGCGCGTTCCCAAGGCAGCGCCTGGCTCTCATAGTAGGAAATCGCCGCCTCGACCGGCAGCACGATCGGTGTCGCTTCGGGCGAGGGCCGCAACCGCAGATCAACCCGCAGCACATAGCCGTCGCCATCGCGCGTCTGGAGCAGGTCGAGCACCCGGCGGCCGATCCGTACCGCGGCTTCCTCCGGCGCCTCACGTGGCTTGCACGGCAGCGTGGCCGGATCGAAGATGAGGATGGGATCGATGTCGGACGAGTAATTGAGTTCGCGGCTACCCTGTTTGCCAAGGGCGATGGCGGCGAACCCCGTGGGTTCCGCCTCCGGCGTTCGTTCCTTGATCGCCGCGGTCACCGCGCGGTGGAGCGCATCGTCGGCAAAATCGCTGAGCAATCGCGTGACCGCGTCGAAGTCATAGTGTCCCGACAGATCCCCGATCGCCGCAATCAGCGCCAATCGCCGCCGTTCGAGGCGAAGCTGCCGCGCCACGTTCATCGCTTCGCCGGTTCTCGCCGCCCAATCGCGCGGATTCGCCAGCGCCTCCGGCAGCGCGTCGATCAGGTCGGCCTCGCGGCCCGCGATCACGGCGAGGAAAGGCGAATGCGCGCGCAGCCGTTCGACTGCTTCGGAACCGCCCGTCACCACGCGCGAAGCACTTTCATCGCCGATCCTCCCAAAAGTTGCGCCGAGTTGCAGTTGTCAGTGGAAACGAAAGCGGGCGCTACCCGTTGTGCATCCGTGGTCAAAAACGCATCTCTGCTGGCCGAAGAGGCCAATGTGGCGAATTTCCTGCGGATCGAGGCGCCATGCGCGGATGATTCGATCGGAAATGCGCTCCGTTGCGCCTTCTCCCCGGATCAACGCCTGCCCCACGACATGGTGGCGTTGCTGGCCCAGCTGGAAGGCAAGGTCATGTCGCCCGGACCCTGCAAACGCGACTAAACGAAGGCCGCGTCGCCGCTGCGTCAGCGCCCCTGCATGTCCCGGTGCGTGGGCGGCATCCGTACGGTCAGCCCGTCCATCGCGTCCGTCAGGATGACCTGACAGGCGAGACGACTGGTCCGCACGGCTCCAATCGCAAGGTCGAGCATGTCTTCCTCCTCTTCGCTTGCAGGCGGCAGCCGGGGAAAATCCTCTGGCGACACGATGACGTGGCAGGTCGAACAGGCCATCTGACCTTCGCATGTCCCCTCCAGCGGCTCACCGGCATTCTGGGCCACTTCCAGCAAGCGGGCACCTGCCGGCGCCTCGACATGGCGAACCGCGTTTCCGTCGGCACTTTCAAAACGGACGCGGATCATGCGGCCACCCGCTGGCGGTCGGCGGCTTCGGCGATTCGATCGAGCGCAGTCATGAACGCTTCTTCGCGCGTGTCACGGCCAAAGCCAATGCGGAGACTCGATCGCGCCTGCCGATCGCTTATCCCCAAGGCGCGCAGCACATGGCTCGGTCGGCCGGAACCGCTGGCACAAGCCGATCCCGCCGAAAAAGCGATGCCGCGCAGATCGGCCATCAGTCGCGCCACATCGAGCCCGTCGCGCCGGATGTTGAGATTGCCCCGATAGCGCGTTTCGGCGGACCCGTTGAGCATCCAGCCGCCCGCCCCGTCCGTTCGCTCGCCGTCGTTCTGCAAGCCGAGCCGCTTGCAGGCGCGTGCGAAAAGCCGATCGACATGCGCCATGTCTTGTTCGCCGCGCGCCGCCGCCAGCGCGGCCGCCGCGCCGAAGCCCGCGCAAAGCGCCGGCGACAAGGTGCCCGACCGCCCCTGGACCTCCTGACCACCACCATGCAGCA
>NZ_JBTMWM010000010.1:0-141853 GCF_054489705.1 Sphingomonas sp. RS6 | reverse complement strand
AACACCCCCGTTCGTCGGTGGTCCTGTCTCCGCACCATCGCGCACCCATAGCGCGCCGATCCCCTTGGGTCCGTGGATCTTGTGCGCCGAAATCGCGATCAGATCGCATGTCTCGGGCACGGCAACCCGGCCATAGCCCTGAACCGCATCGCACAGGAACCGCGCGCCCGCGGCGTGGGCAATTTCCGCAAGCGCCGCGATCGGCTGGATCACGCCGATTTCGTTGTTGACCAGCATCGCCGCCACCAGCCCCGCGCCGGGCGAAATCGCGGCGCGCGCGACATCGAGATCGACCAGCCCGTCGTCGCCGACCGGAAGGACGGTGACGGCTCGCCCCGTCGCGGCTTCGGCGGCGACGGTATCGAGCACCGCCGCATGTTCGGTCGCCAGCGTCACGATCGGGCCGCTTGTGCCCTTGATCGCCCAGTTCAGCGCCTCGGTGGCGCCGCTGGTGAAGGCGACGCTGCCGCCGGCGGGAAGCAGCGCGGCGACCTGTTCGCGCGCCACTTCCACCGCCGCCCGCGCGGCGCGACCGGGCCCATGCGGCGAATGCGGATTGGCGTGCTGCTGTTCGAGCCAGGGCAGCATCGCCTGCAAGGCTTCCGGTGCGAGCGGCGTCGTCGCCTGATAGTCGAGATAGATCACGCCGCGCGCGCCGATGCCGCCGCCGCCACATCCCGCCACAGCGCGACGAACCGGTCGATCTCCTCTTCGTTCGTGCTGCGTCCGAAACTCACCCGCACCACCTCGCGCAGCGCGGGCTCGACCATGCCCATCGCGGCCAGCACATGGCTGGGCCGCATGCTCCCGGACGAACAGGCGCTACCTGCGGACACCGCGATGCCGGCAAGATCGAATCGGATCAGTTGCGCCGCCGCCGACACGCCGGGCATGCGATAGGCGCCGATCAGCGGGCTCCGCCGGCGCTCTGCGCCGATGATTTCGGCGCCGGCGTCGGCAATTCCCTGCTCCAGCCGGGTGCGCAGTTGCGCCATCCGCGCCAGATCCTCCGGCGACTCGATCGCGGCGGCATAGCCCATCGCGCCGGGCAGATTCTCGGTCCCAGCACGATAGCCCTTTTCCTGCCCGCCGGTGGGCAGGAGCAGCGCGAAGTCGCGGACCAGCAACGCGCCGATCCCCGGCGGGCCACCCCGCTTGTGCGCCGATACCGCCACCAGATCGGCGTGGCGCAGCACCTCCGGATCGGCACGCGCCGGCATCTGCGCCGCATCGACCAGTAGCACCCCGCCGGCCGCATGCACCGCCTCGGCGATAGCGGCGATCGGCTGGATCACGCCGGTCTCGCTATTCGCCCATTGCACACAGACGAGCGTCCGGCCCGGCGCGGTCAGCCGATCGCCAAGCGCCATCAGGTCGACGCAGCCGCCGCGATCGACCGGCAGCACCGCCGCGCCTTCGGACAGGCGCAGCACCGCATCGTGCTCGACGGCGGTGACCACGCGGTTGGCGACGACGCTGCGGCCCATCGCGATGCCCAGCGACTCGCTCGCGCCGCTGGTCAGCACGATCTCGTGCGCCCAGCCATAGGCCGCCGCGATCCGCCGCCGCGCATCCTCCAGCATCGCGCGTGCCGCGCGCCCGGCATTGTGCGGCGAGGACGGGTTGGCCCAATGCGCCATCGCCTCCGCCACCGCCGCCGACGCCTGTGGCAGCACCGGCGTCGTCGCCGCATGATCGAGATAGATGCGTGGGGCCATTTCCGTTCCAATTGCGTCGGATGACGTGCTGCCTATATAGCGACCAAGTTCGCGCGCTCCACCGCGCTCTCCACCTAGCGACAGGAACCGCCTTGCCCGAAGTGATCTTTCCCGGCCCCGAAGGCCGCCTTGAGGGGCGTTTCGCCCCCGCACCCCGCCCGCGCGCACCTGTGGCGATGATCCTTCATCCGCATCCCAATGCCGGCGGCACGATGAACAACCGCATCACGCAGGAACTCTACAAGACGTTCCAGCGCCGCGGATTCGCCACGCTGCGCTTCAACTTCCGCGGCGTCGGCAAGAGCCAAGGCGTGTTCGACAACGGCATCGGCGAACTGTCCGACGCCGCCAGCGCGCTCGATTGGGTACAGAGCTTCCATCCCGAAGCATCGACCACCTGGGTCGCCGGGTTCGGATTCGGCGCGTGGATCGGCATGCAGCTGCTGATGCGCCGGCCGGAAATCCGCGGCTTCATCTCGGTCGCGCCGCCGGCCAACATGTTCGATTTCACCTTCCTGGCGCCCTGCCCCAGCTCGGGCATCATCGTTCAGGGCGAGCAGGACGAGGTCGTAACGCCCGGCGCGGTGCAGAAGCTGGTCGACAAGCTGCGCACCCAGAAGCACATCACGATCCATCACGACACCATTCCAGGCGCGAACCACTTTTTCGAGCACGAGATGGATCAGCTGATGGGCTCGGTCGACCGCTATCTCGACATGCGGCTCGACCCCAACTGCCCGATTCGCTGAACCTGCCCGACGTGGTCCGGCGGACGCCGCCGGGCCACGCAAAGGCTGGCGACGCTAGAGCGTCCAGATCAGCACATTGCCCATGATCACCACCGCGCAGGCGAGCATCAGCACGCCCCGTGTGCGATCCCCCCGCCGGACCACGATCACGCCCCCCACCAGCAGCGCGAACACCGCCAGCACGGCGATGCTCGTCGCCAGCGGCGAAAATGCCGCGATCCGGCTCATGTCGCAACGGTCCAGACCGTAACCGCGAGCAGCGCGCCGATCCCGGCGAACATCGCCGCCAGCTTCGGCTCGCCGCGATAGATCAGCCGCAGCAGCGCCCACAGGAAATAGCCGAGCGCATGCGTGCCCAGGCTTGCGACCCGAGCGAGGAATGCCCCGAGCGGGTGGCCGGACTCAGTCCGCGGTTGCGAGGGTTTTGGCATAGGCATCGGGATCCACGTTGCCCCCGGAAAGGATCACGAGCAAGCCCGGCGCCGGAACGACCTTGCCGGCGAGCAGCGCGGCCAGCGCCGCGGCACCGCCCGGCTCCACCACCACCCGCAGCCGATGCGCGGCCCAGCGCTGTGCCGCGCGGACCTCCGCCTCCGATACCGCGATCCCGGTCGCACCCCGCCTCGACAGAACGTCGAACGTAAGCTGCGAGACGCGCTTGGTTTGCAGCGAATCGCACGCGGTGGGCGGCGGCGCCTCGCCCACCGGTTCGATCCAGCCCGCTTCGAGGCTGCGGCGCATGTCATCCCAGCCTTCCGGTTCGACGGTGACGATTTCGGCATCGGGAATCGCGAGCGCAAGGCCCGACGCCAAGCCGCCGCCGCCGCACGGCACCACCACGCGAGCCGGCGGCGCCAGCGCGGCCTCGCTCATCTGCGCGGCCGCCTCGACGCCCGCGCTGCCCTGCCCCTCGATCACCCAGGGGTCGTCGAAGCTCGGCACCAGCACCGCGCCGCGCGCGTGGGCCAACTGCGCGGCAATCGTCTCGCGGCTTTCACTGGCACGGTCGTAACGCACCACCTCCGCCCCCAATGCGAGCGTCGAATCGAGCTTCGTCCGCGGCGCATCGTGCGGCATCACGATGACGGCCGGGATGTTGAGCCGTTTCGCGGCCCAGGCGATGCCCTGCGCATGATTGCCGGACGAGAACGCCACGACCCCCCTGGCCCGCGCCGCTTCATTTAGCGCCGTCAGGCGATGCCACGCACCGCGGATTTTGAACGCCCCAACCGGTTGCAGGTTTTCAGCTTTGAAACACACTGTTACCCCGCGCACTTCATGCGTCAGCAAGGGCGTGGGCGGCAACAGCGCCGCCACCTTCGCCGCGGCATCGCGCACCCCGGCACGGGTCGGTTGTCGCATAATCGTCACAAAATCCCTCGCCGTATAAAAACGGACCCTCGAATCGCTTTACAGCATCGCTCGTGGTCCCTATGTGCCCCCTTCCGCTGCCCCATGGGACTTCCAACCGCAAGGCAGCTTTTCGTCAATGTTTGCCTCACGGCATTTGGAGGTCCCTTGAGTTGCACAAGCATCATCGCGCGCTGGGGTTAGCGACCACCCACACCGGCACCACCCGTGTTGCCGATATCGCTAAGCTTCGTCCGGTCCAGCCGGTCACGCTCGTCCGTCCGCATGCCGCATCGCGTGCTGCCCGCTTCTTTGCTGAGAAGTTCCCGGGCCGCTCGATGTATGCCGTGAAGGCGAACCCCTCGCCGGATCTGATCAAGATCCTGTGGGAGAGCGGAATCACGCATTTCGACGTCGCGTCGATCGCCGAGGTCCGCCTCGTCGCGAGCGTCGCGCCGGAAGCGACCCTGTGCTTCATGCACCCGGTTAAGGCTGAGGAAGCCGTTGCCGAGGCGTATTTCGAGCATGGCGTCCGCGTGTTCAGCCTGGACAGCATGGAAGAGCTGGACAAGATCGTCCGCGCCACCAAGGGCGCGACCGATCTCACGCTGTGCGTGCGGCTGCGCGTCTCCTCCGATCACTCGAAGCTGAGCCTCGCGTCGAAGTTCGGCGTCGGCCCGGGGGAGAGCAAGGAGCTGCTGATCGCGGTTCGCCAGGTCGCAGATGCCCTGGGCATCTGCTTCCATGTCGGCAGCCAGGCGATGTCGCCGGAAGCCTATGCCAATGCGATGGAGCGCGCCCGGATCGCGATCGTCGAGGCGGGCGTCACGGTCGACGTCGTGGATGTCGGTGGCGGGTTCCCGTCCAGCTATCCCGGCATGGAGCCGCCTCCGCTCGAGCGCTATTTCGCGACGATCCACCGCGCCTTCGAAAGCCTGCCGATTTCCTATTCGGCGGAACTATGGGCCGAGCCGGGCCGTGCGCTGTGCGCCGAATACAGCTCGCTGATCGTGCGCGTCGAAAAGCGCCGCGGCGACGAGCTGTACATCAACGACGGCGCGTATGGCGCGCTCTTCGATGCGGCACATATCGGCTGGCGCTTCCCGGTCCGCCTGCTGCGCGAGCCGGATTCGAACGCGAAGGACATGGGCTTCAGCTTCTATGGCCCGACCTGCGACGATATGGATCACATGGCTGGGCCGTTTGACCTTCCGGCGGACATCCAGGCGGGCGACTATATCGAAATCGGCATGCTCGGCGCCTATGGCGCGGCGATGCGTACCGGTTTCAACGGCTTCACCGCCGGTGACACCGTGATCGTCAACGACGAGCCGATGACGTCGCTCTACACCGGCGAGGACGAAGACGAGTCGCTGATCTCGAACGTCGTCAAGCTGTAATCATATCCCGTCATGCCGGCACCGGCTGGCATCTCCCGCCACCAGCGATCGCTGCGTGGCGGGAGGCCCCGGCATCTGCCGGGATGGCGGCTATTCTTTTTGGCGCTTCTTTTCCCTAGAGGGCCATCGAACGGGTTTCCGCGTCCCCTTTGAATGACGGCGGCCATAGGAAGTATTGGGAGTTCCCATGTCCGACACCCTCACCAAGACCGCGGCGGCCAACGCCCCGATCAACGACACTCGCAAGGCCGAGCTGCTTTCCAAGCAGGTCAAGCACATCGACATCAAGAGCTTCGACGCGCGCCCGATCGTCGACGCGATGGCCGATATGAGCTTCACCAGCCGCGATCTCGGCCGCGCGACCAAGATCTACAACGACATGCTGGCCGACAAGGACTGCACGGTCTGCCTCGTGATCGCGGGCTCGACCTCGGCCGGCGGCTGCATGGACCTCTATGCGGATCTGGTGCGCAACAACATGGTCGACGTGATCGTCGCCACCGGCGCGACCATCGTCGACATGGATTTCTTCGAGGGCCTGGGCCACAAGCACTATCAGGCGCTCGAGATCCCCGACGACGACACGCTGCGCTCGCTCTACATCGACCGCATCTACGACACGTATATCGACGAGGAGCAGCTCCAGGACTGCGACTTCACGATCAACAAGATCGCGAACGAGCTGGAGCCGCGCGCCTATTCGAGTCGCGCCTTCATCCGCGAGATGGGCAAGTATCTGTCCGAGCACGGCAAGAAGGAAAACAGCCTCGTCAAGCTCGCCTATGAGCATGACGTGCCGATCTTCTGCCCGGCGTTCGTCGACAGCTCGGCGGGCTTCGGCCTCGTCAAGCACCAGGTCGACCAGATGAAGGCCGGCAAGCCCTATCTGATGATCGACGCGGTCGCGGACTTCCGCGAGCTGACCGAGATCAAGATCCAGGCGGGCACCACCGGCCTGCTGATGATCGGCGGCGGCGTGCCGAAGAACTTCATCCAGGACACCGTCGTCTGCGCCGAGATCCTCGGCCATGAGGATGTGGAAGTGCACAAGTATGCGGTGCAGATCACCGTCGCCGACGTGCGCGACGGCGCCTGCTCGTCCTCGACGCTGCAGGAAGCCGCCAGCTGGGGCAAGGTGAACACCGGCATCGAGCAGATGGTGTTCGCGGAAGCCGGTTCGGTGATGCCGCTGCTGGCCTCGGACGCGTACCACCGCGGCTACTGGAAGGACCGCGCCAAGCGCGGCTGGGCGAAGCTGTTCGCCTGAGCCCTTTCGGGAGCGACAAACGAAACGGCCGGGGGGCGATCCCCGGCCGTTTTGCTTTTCAATCCTCCCCGGCACGGGGAGGGGGGACCATGCGCGGCATGGTGGAGGGGGATTGCCGCGGGCGAGGCCCTCTTGGAGATCCCCCTCCACCACCGCCTTCGGCGGCGGTCCCCCTCCCCGTTCCGGGGAGGATCTAGTAGGTCACCCCTCCACGGCTTCGCGCGCAGCCTTCGCCATCGCATTCAGCTGCGTCAGCGTCTCCTCGAACCGGCCCTCGCGCTCGGAGTCGCGGAGGAACTTCACCCGCTCGACCAGCACTTCCTTCGGCGTCGGCGCCTGCCCGAACAGCGCCATCACCTCGTCGGCAAACTCATCGAGCGGCTGATAGCCGGGGCGCCGGCTCTGGCCCGGCGTCAGTTCGGTCTGCACCGCCGGCGGGGCCAGTTCGATCACCTCGACCTGCCCCTCCAGCACCGAGCGGAGCGCCACGGTGTAGCTGTGGATCGCCGCCTTGGTGGCGTTGTAGGTCGGTGTCGTCACCAGCGGGACGAAGGCCAGTCCGGACGTCACGTTGACGATTGCCGCGTCCGGGGTGGCGACCAGATGGTCGACTAGCGCATCGATCAGCCGGATCGGCCCGAGCAGGTTGGTGGTGATCGTCGCCTCGGCATCGGCCAGGTCGCGCTTCGTATCCAGTGCCTCGAACCGCATGATCCCCGCATTGTTGATCAGCACGTTCAGCCCGGGATGCGCCCCGAGCAGCCGGCCTGCGAAATCGGCCACTGCCTCCGCGCTCTCCACGTCGAGCGTCATCGCATGCATGTTCGCCCGCCCCTCGCACGCCGCCTCCAGCGCGTCGAGCCGCCGGCCGGCGACGATCACCGTGTTGCCCGCGTCATGGAAGCGCTTCGCGAGCGCCGCGCCGATGCCGGAGCCGCCGCCGGTAATCAGAATGGTGTTGCCGCTGGTCTTCATCAAAGCCTCCATATCACGTTGCGGCGCTTGATGTACGTCGGTACATTCTGAACGAAAGAAGGCACCGAAAAGATTTATACGCACCGGAAAGAGAGCGAAGCCATGTCCAGTCTCGCATCGGATCGCGAATCGAACGAGGTCGATCCGCGCGTCGAGGCGCTCGTCACCGAGGTGATCGGCCGCGTCGCCGACAAATGGACGATGCTGATCCTTGAGCTGCTCGCCGAGCAGGGCGAGATGCGTTTCACCCGGATCGGCAGAGCCGTGCAGGGCATCAGCCAGAAGATGCTCACCCAGACCTTGCGCCAGATGGAACGCGACGGGCTGGTGATCCGCACCGTCCACCCGGTCATTCCCCCGCGCGTCGAATATCGGCTCACCGATCTGGGCGAGAGCCTGGGCGAGGCCTTTTGCGGCGTCTGGTACTGGGCGGCCGCGAACCTTGAGCGCATCGAGGCGTGCCGACGCAGATTCGACGCTCGCCTGCGCGAAGCCTAAGATGATCGCGCCCGCATCCCCGATCGGTCACGCGGTCTTCAGCACGCCTTCCACCATCCGGTGGATCGCTTCGATCTGAGGGCCGTGGCGCAGCTGGAAATTCCAGCCCGTATAGCCCCACCAGTCCCAACACCCCATCGGGTTCATCAGGCTGGCATTCACCTGCGGATAGAGAATGACGATGCCGTTGCTGTCAGCCCAGCGATTATAGCCCAGCTGGCCGTAGATCGCGTCGCTTTGGATCGCATCGGCACTCTGTCGACAACCGTGCAACACGACATGCACTGCGCAGCGCGCGCCATCGATGCGGCAGCGTGCCGGCACAAAGGCATAGCCGCGCGCGGCCATCGCCGCCTGTCCCCCGCCATAGCGCGCCTGATCGAACGCAAAGGGCGTTGCCGAGAGCGTGGCGGCGGGCTTGTATCGCAAGCTGTAAAGATGATGGAGGATTGCGCCTGGCTGATCGTAGAACCCGCCGTCGAATGCGCACCGGACGACATAGATGCCGCCATTTTCCGCGCATGTCTCGCCGATCTTCGCCGATACGAACGCGTGGCCGGCCGGCATCGCATCGACGAAGGACAGTGCAGATCCGGGCACGCCCGCGAGTGAATAGAAATCGCGCAGCGAGCGCATCACGCCGGGCGCCACCACCGAATCCCGGCTGCCGCTGAACAGATATACGCGCTGCCGCGCGATGTTGGCGACCGGATCGATCACGCGATCGCGGGCAAAGCCCCAGGCAGATTTCCAGCTTCGCGCCGCTGGCGGATCGCCGCGCATACAGAGCTGAATGAACACGGCCCCGGCCGGTGGGGCGCAGTTATAGGGGCCGCCGGCGACCACGCCCACGCCCATCACCTCGCTCGACCAGGCAACGCCATATTGCACCGCCATGAATCCGCCCGAGGAAAGGCCGGAGACCGAAACCTGTGCCGGATCGGCGCCGAGCGCCGGCAGCGCGCCGGCGTCGGGCGCGGCCTTCCCCAAGGTTGCCGACGGGATCAACAACACCAGCAGAACCAGCAACTGCAGTGGAATTCGCATCGCTCACCCCCCGGAAAGAAGGAATGGATCAGGTCGACGGCACCGCGATCTGCGGCGTCCGCCTCTCGGCTGCGACTCCGCGGGCACCATATCAAGTTATGCCGCACCTGCGAACAAGCGAATGAGCGCGAGCCGCTTTCCGTTGGGCGCCCGGCGGCGTAAGCGTCTGGAAAATCATCGGGAGCGTCGCTTGAATCTGATCCGCCGCCGACTGCTGACACGCATGGCCGCCTTTGGCGCCGCCGCGCCGCTCGTGCCTGCCGCCGCTCGGGCGCATGCCGCCGACGCGCAGGCCTCGCCTCGCTGGCCGCCGGCCGAACATTTCCGGCTGTGGCCAGCCGCAGCCCCGGGTGCGCCTGCGGTGCTTCCCACGCCGGTTGAAGAAGCGGCCGGGCGCGAGCGCAACGAGCTGTGGCTGCGCGGCATCGCCACGCCGACGGTCGCGGTGTTTCGCGCAGCCCGGCCCGACGGCCGCGCCGTGCTCGTGATGCCCGGCGGCGGCTACAGCTTTCTGTCCGCGACGAACGAAGGCGTCGATGTTGCAGCCGCACTCAATGCACAGGGGATTACCGTCTTCGTGCTGGCCTATCGCCTGCCCGGTGAAGGCTGGGCGCGTCGATGGGACGTGCCGCTTCAGGATGCCCAGCGAGCGATGCGACTGATCCGCATGAGCGCTTCTAGCTGGAGTGTCGATCCGGCGCGGCTCGGCGTGCTCGGCTTCTCGGCCGGGGGCCACCTCGCCGCCGATCTGGCCGTCGGGCACGGCGATGCGGTCTATGCGCCGATCGACGCGGCGGATCGGGTGTCGGCGCGTCCGGCCTTTACCGGTCTTGTCTACCCCGTGGTCTCGTTCGCAACCGCGGGGCCGAACAGTCGCTCGGGGGGCGCCCTGCTCGGCGACAATCGGGATCCGTCGGTGTTGGCGCGGCATACCCCGCTCGACCGGGTCCACGCCACCACGCCACCCATTTTCCTCGCCCATGCGATGGATGACGGCACGGTGCCGGTGACGCAGAGCATCGCGATGGCTGAGGCTTGCCGCCGCGCTGGCGTGCCCGTGGAGGCGCATCTGTTCCAGAAGGGCGGCCACGGCTTCGGCATATCCAATCTTCCGCCGCGTGCGCCCGCGCGTCTATGGCCCGATCTGTTCGCTCGCTGGATGGAGGTGCTCTGAATGCGTCATGCTTTTCTCATCGCACCGATGCTCGCCGCCGCGCTTTCGCTCGGCGCCCCGCCTGCGATCGGGCAAAGCGATTCGTATCGGCAGTTGATCGCCGCGAAGAAGACAGTCCCCGCGCCGACATTGGTGGCCAGCTATGGCACCGATCTGTTGCAGCGCGGCGAGTTACGCCTACCCGCCGGCAAAGGCCCCTTTCCGGTGGCGGTGGTGATTCACGGCGGCTGCTGGAACGCGCAGCTCGAAGACCTGACGGGCACGGCGCCGCTGGCGGCGGCGCTGGCAGCGCGGGGTATTGCCACCTGGAACATCGAATATCGTCGCGTCGGCAATCCCGGCGGCGGCTACCCCGGCACCTTCCAGGACATCGCGGCTGCCACGGATTTCCTCGCCGTCCTCGCCCGCACCCAGCCGATCGATCTCGGGCGGGTTGCGGTGATCGGCCACAGCTCGGGCGCGCATCTCGCCCTGTGGGACGCTGCCCGCGCCAAACTCGACGATCCGATCGCCGGGGCAATGACGGTAAAGCCGGTCACGGTCGTGGCGATCGACGGCCCGGGATCGCTCGCACCGTTTATCGGCGTCGACGCTGAAATCTGTGGCGGCCCCGCTATCGTCCCGTTCGTGGGTGGCACCCCGGAAGAGAGGCCCGCCGCCTATGCGCTCGCCACGCCGCAAGACCATCTGCCGCTCGGCGTCCATCAGCTGCTCGTCACCGGCGAACTGGGCATGATGATGGAGCCCTATGCAAGGGCAGCACTCCTTTCAGGCGATACGGTTGTGAAGCTCGCCCCCGGCGGCGCGGACCATTTCAACATCATCACCCCCGCTACGCCGCAGGGAAAGCAGGTCGCCGATTTCATCGCCGCGAAGGCGTTCGAGCAACCAGTCGTCGCACCAAATTCGCTGGCTAATGCAAATCACTAGCGTCACGCGCTGACGCCAAGCAGGTCGTGGCGTTTCAGCGCATGGCGAAGCTGATCATAGGTAAGCCCCAGCGCCTCGGCGGTCGCTCGCTGGTTGAACCGGTGTTCGGCCAGCGCCTGCGAAAGCAGCTTGCGCTCGAACCTCGCCACACGCGTCTTGAAATCGCCGCCGCTGTCGGTGGCCGGCTCGGCAGAGGGCGTAACGGTTGAAGCTGGCGCAGCTTCAGTCACTGCGGGGCGCTCGCCTGTGCTTGCCGACGTCGCCATCGGCCGCGGCCGATAGGGCGATGCAAACGGATCAATCTCGATTTCGTCGATCGGCCCCTCGCGTTCCCACCGATAGACCGCCCGCTCGACCACGTTGCGCAGCTCGCGGACATTGCCTGGCCAGTCATAACCGAGCAGCGCGTCCAGCGCGTTCGGCCCCCAGCCCAGCCACGTGTCACGACCGAGCTCGGCCGCCATGCGCCGGCCGTAGAAATCGGCGAGCACCTCCACATCGCCACCGCGATGGCGTAGCGGCGGCAGCGTCACCACTTCGAAGCTGAGCCGATCGAGAAGGTCGGCGCGAAACGTCCCCTTATCCACCCGCGCCGGCAAATGCTCGTTCGTCGCTGCAACGATCCGCACATCGACGCGCATCGCGCGCGACGATCCGATGCGGGTGATCTCGCCATATTCGACCGCGCGAAGCAGCCGTTCCTGCGCGCCCATCGACAGCGTGCCGAGTTCGTCGAGGAACAGCGTGCCGCCATCGGCTTCCTCGAACCGCCCGACCCGAGCCTTGGTGGCGCCGGTAAAGGCCCCGGCCTCATGGCCGAACAGTTCGGCCTCGATCAACGTCTCCGGCAGCGCCGCGCAGTTCATCGTCACCAGCGGCTGATCCCAACGCTGGCTCAGGCGATGCAGGCGCTCCGCGACTAGTTCCTTGCCGGTGCCGCGCTCGCCGATCACCAGCACCGGGCGATCGAGCGTGGCGGCGCGACTGGCGCGTTCCAGCGCATCTAGAAAGGCAGTGGATTGGCCGATGACCTGTGTGGTGCGCTCCATGCCCTATGATTGGCGAAAATTGCCAACTTTTGGCAAGTTACTTTTTGGGCTGGATTGGCGACATGTCTCGAAAAGCACGGTTTTCTGCCATTTTCAAAATTGGCACGCTCCCTGCAATGATGTTGGCAAGCCCGGACAACGGGCAAACGAACAACCTCAAGGTTCAAGGAAAAGACGATGTACGAACAAGCCACCAATCTCCGCAACGCCTTCGTCGCGGTCGCTTTCGCCTTCTTCGCCAGCGCCATCTTCATGGCCGGTGCGGTCGGCCCCGCGATCGCCTGAGGCGAAACGAGGTCTCCCCGGCTCACCTTCCCTCGGTGAGCGGGGTCCGCCGGAAGGGCCCCCAACCCTTCCGGCGGCAAAATTCACGAAGGAGTGTCTGAACATGGGTATCTTCTCGCGAACCCGCGACATCATCGCCGCCAACGTCACCGATCTGCTCGACAAGGCGGAAGATCCCGCAAAGATGGTTCGCATGATCATCCTCGAGATGGAGGAGACGCTGGTCGAGGTCCGCGCCAGTGCCGCCCGCACCATCGCCGACCAGAAGGAAATGCGCCGCCACATCGCCAAGCTGGAAAAGCTCCAGGAGAGCTGGACCGAAAAGGCCGAGCTGGCGCTGTCGAAGGACCGCGAAGATCTCGCCAAGGCCGCGCTCATCGAACGCCAGAAGGCCGCCGACATGTGCAACCAGCTGAACGAAGAGATCGCGGTGCTCGACGAGTCGCTCAAGGCGTCGGAAGAGGACATCACCAAGCTGCAGAACAAGCTGCGCGAGGCGCGCGTTCGCCAGAACACGATCGTCGCCCGGCTGGAGAGCGCCAACAACCGCGCGAAGCTGCGCGAAATGACCAACGGCGCAAAGATGCAGGATGCGTTCTCGCGCTTCGAAATCCTTGAGCGCCGCGTCGATATGGCCGAAGGTCGCGCCGATGCGATGGGCCTGGGCGGAAATCCCAAGACGCTCGAAGAGGAAATCGCCGAACTCCGCTCGTCGGAAAAGGTCGATGCCGAGCTCGAAGCGCTGAAGGCCCGCCTTAACAAGGGAGCCTGATACGGTGAACGACTTTCTCATCCCGGTCTTCGTCTGCGCAATCCTCTTCCTCGGTCTGCCCTGGATCGTCTTTCACTATGTCACCAAGTGGAAGCAGGCGGGCACGATCACACGGGAAGACGAGAACCTGCTCGACGACCTGTATCGCACGGCGCGGATGCTGGAGGACCGGTTGATGACGGTCGAACGCATCATCGCCGCCGACAACCCCGACTATCGCCCGCTCTCGGCCAACCGCCACGAGCCCAGCGAATTCGATCCTTCACGGAGGAACTGAAATGTCCGCTCGCACCAAATTTTACCTCGACAGGCAGAACCGCAAGTTCATGGGGGTCTGCGCCGGCCTGGCGGATTACACCGGGATCGACGTGACCTGGGTGCGAGTGGCCACCGTGCTGCTCACCATCGCCACCGGCTGGGGCGCACTCGGCTACTTCGTGATTGCGTTCATCGCCAAGCCAAAGCCGGTCGGCCTGTACGACACGCCGGAGGACGAGCGGTTCTGGCAGGGCGTCCGGTCGAGCCCGCGGCGCTCCACCCACGAAGTCCGCTCGAAGTTCCGCGACATCGATCGCCGGCTGGCCGACATCGAAATGTTCTACACGAGCCGCAACACCCGGCTCGCCGAAGAGATCGACAGTCTGCGCTGACCGCGCAGACCGTCAACAGGGAGGCAGACAATGAACTGGTTCAGTGGCCCCGGCTTCGTGATCGCCATCGTCGCGATCTCGACCATCGGCTGGGTCGTTAACAACTGGATCCGCGCCAAGCACGGCTATTCGATCAGCGACGATTTCGGAACGAACATCGACAAGATCGATCCCGATGCCAACCGCAAGATCGGTCTGCTCGAAGCCGAGAACGAGCGGCTCGCAGGCCAGGTCGCCCGGCTGGAGGAACGGATCGCCGTCCTCGAACGGATCGCCACCGATCCCGCGGAACGCACCGCCCGCGCCATCGATGCGCTGCGCTGAGCCCCAGGAGAAGCATCATGATTGAAGTCGCCCTCGCCCCCTTCATCCCTTGGATCATCATGGCAGGCCTGTTCATGGGCTTTGTCGGGATCGCTGGCTGGCTCTTCACCACCTGGCTCCGCGTCAAGAACGGCTATCCGCTCGAAAACAGCTGGGGCAAGGCGGTCTATCCGCAGCGCAACGACGAGGCGATCGAGCGGATCAAGCTGCTCAGCCAGGAAAATGCCCAGCTGCGCGCCGAACTCGGCTCGATCAAGGACCGGCTGGCGAATGTCGAACGCATCGTAACCGACGGGGCGCACCAACTCGACCGCGAGATCGAAGCGCTCCGCTCACGCTCGAACTGAAAGGAACGAGAACCATGATTTCTCCCATCCTCATCCCGATCCTCGGCATCAGCTGTGGCCTCGTGGCGATCATCGGCGGTGTGTTCTTCCGGCCGCTGTTCAAGCTCTGGGAGCGACGCATGGAGATCGAAGCCGGCCTCGCCGCCGAAAAGGCCGCCCAATATGCCGCGCAGACCGAACGGCTCGAACAGCGGGTTCAGGTTCTTGAACGGATCATCACCGATCGCGGCCTGGGTCTTGCCGAAGAAATTGAAAAGCTGCGCGAAACGCCGCTGAACTAACCCATCTCACCAAAAGGATAGTATCGATGATTATCGTTGTCGCAGTGCTGACGGCACTGTGCGGGGGAGCTATTTACCTCGCAGAATGCCGCGATCGCCCCCGCCGCCGCGCCCTCCGCGCCGCCCAGGCATCGCAAAACGCGAATTGAGGCGCCCCGCGCGCCAATCACGGGAGTGAAGTGCAATGAACCCGTTCGAAATGGTCGTGGCCATCATCGTCGTCGTCACGATCGGCAAGGTGCTTCAGGCACGCTACGGCGTCATCAAGGGCCGGCACGGCAACACCGTCGTCGCCCGACCCGATCCGGCCCAGGCGTTCGAGGCCGAACGACTGCGCGAAGAGGTCCGCGCGCTCAAGGAGCGGGTTCAGGTGCTCGAACGCGTCATCACCGACAATGAGAACAGCCTGCGGCTCGATCACGAGATCGAGAAGCTGCGCGACAAGAACCGCAACTAAGCCATGTTTCCGGGAGCAGGACCCATGACCAGCGATCCGCAACTCTACCTCACCCTCGCCCTGTCCGGTCTCGCCGGGCTCGGCATGCTGACCACCGCCGCCCTGTCCGGCTGGCGCGGCTGGCTGGCACTCAAGCACCGCGAGCTGGCCGAGGCACAGCGTGCGGAGCCGGCGCCGACGATGCCCAACACCGCGTCGCGCATCGAGCTCGCCGACCTGAAAGAACGCATCCGCAAGCTGGAGGCGATCGCCGCCGGGGTCGACCTGTGAGCACTGCGATGCCGGCGACGGCGGAAGCCCCCCGCCCCGCTCCGGCGCCCGAGCGCACGCCGCGCCCGCGGCTCGGGCTTCGCTTCGGGGCACAGGCCACGAAATAGCGGCGAGGCTGGAAAATGGCGCGCGACCCCGCTAGCGCGGACGCCATGACCAGCCTCGCCGATCTCCAGGAAGAATATGGGTTTCTCGACGCCGACGATCGCTATCGTCTGCTGATCGATCTTGGCAAGGCGCTCGAGGAAATGCCCGAACCGCTCAAGACCGATGCGACGCTGGTGCGCGGCTGTTCGGCGTCGGTCTGGGTCTATCCGACCAGAACCGAGGATGGCCGGTTGCATTTTCTGGCCGATTCGAACGCGGCGATCACCAAGGGGATCATCGCCCTGGTGCTGCAAACCGTGCAGGATCGAACACCGGCAGAGATCCAGGCAACCGACATCGAAGCCGCACTGGCACCGTTCGACCTCAAGAACCAGCTCAGCTCGAATCGGACGCAGGGCATCCCGAACATGATCGCGCTGATCCGCGAGACCGCCGCACGGTACGCCTGAATCCTCCCGCGGAGAGCTTCAGCCCGGCCGATCGAGCAAAATAGCTGGCGAGTGCAGCCCCTTGGCGGCGGCTCAGGAAAGCCCGAGTTCGCGACCGACCTCGTCGAGATCCGCCCCCTTTTTCACGATCAGCCATTCGCGCGAGCGGGCGCCATTGACCACGGTCACCGCCCCGCCGGGGCACACCCCCAGGCACTTGGTCTCGATCACGCCGATCTTGGCCTTGCGCCCCTTGCCCAGCCCAAAGCGCTTGCGCAGCCCCTTGGCGAGCGACGTCTTGCCCTTTTCTCCGAATCCACCGCCGATCTTCTTCGAGCATTTCCCGCAGACCAGCACCGCATTGCCCCAGTTCGACGCGACGAGCCGCGTCACAGGGGCTTCCACTGACGGCGGTCTTCGGCGCTTTTCAGCACGTCATAGGCGGCCTGGATCGCCTGGAAACGCTTTGCCGCATCGGCGTCGTTCGGCCGCACATCGGGGTGATATTCCTTGGCGAGCCGACGCCAGGCGCCGCGGACCGCTTCGAACGTCGCATCGACTTCCAGTTCCAGCACTTCCAGCGCCTTCATCTCGTCGCGGGAGCGGCTGCCGTCGCCCGGTCCGGCCCAGCTCTTGTAGCTGGATTCGGCGTAACCCGCGGAGGTCCGGCGTTCGTCCGCTTCGCGACGTGCGGCCTCTTCGGCAGTCAGTCCGGCGAAATAGTCCCAGTTGCGGTTATATTCCGCCGCATGTTCCTCGCAGAAATACCAGCGTTCGGGATTGTTCGGCGATTTCGGTGCGGGCCGATCGCCGGGCCGGTCACAGCCTTCGCGATCGCACAGCCGCACGCGCGCGGCTTCGCGTTCGGCACCATATTCGCGCCAGCGAGGAAACCCCCAGTCCATCGATCGCGTGTTTCGGGCCATAGCCCGCCCAGATAGGGGTCCATCGGGGCAAAGGCCAGAGCCCGCCGCGCCGCAACAACGGCCAGGTTCAAACGCCAGAGGGCCTGTAAGCCGGGTTCTGTCCACCTTCTTGCGAAGGATGGGCGACCATTCCTCTAGGCGACGGATCGCTCCGCCGCTCCAGCAACCAACCCGGACGACGCGCCGGAACGAGGCGCATGTGCCGTCCCTATTCGGTCTTGCTCCCGGTGGGGTTTACCAAGCCGCTTCCGTTACCGGTCGCGCGGTGCGCTCTTGCCGCACCCTTTCACCCTTGCCCTTACTCGTCCGCTTGCGCGGAAAAGCAGTGGGCGGTCTGCTCTCTGTGGCACTTTCCCTGGGGTCGCCCCCGGCGGGCATTACCCGCCACCGTCGTTCCGTGGAGCCCGGACTTTCCTCCCCCCGCTTTTCAGCGAGCGGCGGCCGCCCGGCCCTCTGGCGTCGCCCGCTCTAGCGGCTCGGCGCGCGGGCGCAAGCGATCAGTTGCCGGTGTCGGCAGGAGGAAGCGGCGCGGTGTCCGGTCCGGCGACAGGCGTGGCGGCTGCCACGACGGTGGGCGCGGCTACCGGATCGATCGCCGGCGCGACGTCGGCCGGTGCCGGTGCGATCGCGTCCGGGCTCGTCGGTGCGGCATCGGCTTCGGGACCATCGGGCAAGGTGCCGGTGTCGTCAGCAGCGGTCTTCGCCGCCTCGGTCCGCGCATCCTCGTCGGCGACGCGCTTGGCTTCCTCGGCCTTGCGCTCAGCGTCCTCGCGCAGGCTGTCTTCGGACGTCGACGGATCGACCTGGGCGACGGCCACGCCCCAGGCCTGCACCTCGATGCGCCACTGCGTTACCGCGGCGCCGCCTGCGATCGCCGCTCGCCTGTAATCCGATGAAACCTGGAGAATTTGATCGGCACCGTTCACCCGCGCGGCGCGATGCAGCGCGGCGGTGGCGTCAGCAGCCGTGGGCGCGTTGATCGACGCGACACCCGGGCCTTTTTCGTCGCCCCGCACCACCCCGGTCATGCGGACATGCACCGGGCCGAGGGGCGTCATCGAGGATCGAATTGCAGAACTCACCGTTCAAACCTCCGTCCTCCCATAGAACATTATTTCGTTCAGATGGCGTAACCGATCATGGTGAATCGCTACGCATCGCCCGTCGGGCGAGGCAGCAGCAGCGCGAGCAGGATGCAGCGGCATTCCATGTCGATCTCGCCGTCGATCAGTTCGGGGCGAAACCGCCGCTGAAAGGCGACCACCGCCGCCTCCGGATCCTCCACGTCGTAGCCAAAGCGTTCGAGCGCGAGCATGAACCCTGCATCGGGCCAGCCGGGATCGACAAGATTGCGGGTGGGCCGCGGCAGGGCCAGTCGCAGTCGTGCGAGCGCATGCCAGTTGAACAATTCGCCCGGATCCTGCTTGCGCGCCGGGGCGATATCCGAATGCCCCACCACATTGCCGCGCGTGATGCCGTGCCGCGCCTTGATGTCGGATACCAGCGGGATCAGTGCGCCCATCTGTTCGTCCGTGAACGGCCGATAGCCGAATTCGTGGCCCGGATTGACGATCTCGATCCCGACCGACGCCGAGTTGACGTCGGTGATCCCCCGCCAGTGCGAGCGCCCCGCATGCCATGCGCGCTTTTCCTCGGGAACGAGCCGCATGATGCGGCCGTCTTCCTCCACCAGATAATGTGCCGACACCTTCGCCGCCGGATCGCGCAGACGCGCCAATGCCACTTCGCCGCTGGTCATGCCGGTGTAGTGGAGCACGATCATCGAGATCGGCAGCGTGCGCTCGTCGAAATTGGGCGACGGCGTTTCGATGATGGCTAGGCCGCTTGTCATGGTGCCTTCTAGTCTGGACTGCGCACCACGCCAATCGTCGTCGACGCTCAGCTTGCGACGGCAAGCGACGACATCGTTTCATCGACGCTGCGATAAAAGCCGCGGAACCGCTCGCATGGCGTGAACGCATCGGTCACGCCGATTACCGTCTCGCCCGCGCCCAGTACCAGCAGCCCCCCCGGCCGGATCGCGCCCGCCAGCCGCTCGAACACCATCCGACGCAGCGACAGCGAGAAATAGAGCATGACATTGCGGCACAGGATGATGTCGAACCGGCCCGGCGGCGGCGGATCGACCGTCAGATTATGCTGCCGGAACTGTACCGTGCGAACGAGGTCGGGCTTGGCGACCCAATCTCCACCGACGCTGTCGAACCAGGTCATCATCCGCCGCACCGGCAGGCCGCGCTGGATTTCGAACTGCGAATAGCGGCCCGCCCGTGCCTTCGCCAACGCCGCCGGCGACACGTCGCTGGCGACCAGCTCGGGAACGACACCGCCAAAAGCAGCAGCCTGCTCGGCGAACAGCATCGCCAGCGACAACGGCTCCTGTCCTGTCGAACAGCCGGCTGACCAGATGCGCAGCCGACGCCCGCCGCTTTCGGCATGCAGCGCCCGCGCAGCATCGGCGACCATGTCGAGCACGGTGACGTCGCGGAAAAAACTGGTTTCCTGGTTCAGCAGTACGTCGACCACCTTGTCGGCAAGCTCCCCCGTTCGCGATGCCATCAGTTGCGCGACCAGCGCATCGAGCGTCTCCAGCCCGCGTTCGCGCAGCACCGGCGCCAGCGCCGTCTCGATCCGCCAAGCGCGATTGGCGGCGATCTGTTGCCCGGTACGCTGTTCGAGCAGCGAACCGATCAATTGCATGGCGGCGCCGTTATAGACGTTCATCGCCCGCCTCCCGCCCCGATCAGGCGGCCGATCTCCTCGGGCGGCAGGATCGCCGTCGCGCGACCCGCATTGGCGACTGCACCGGGCATGCCCCAGACGACCGACGACGCCTGATCCTGAACGAGCACGCGCGCGCCGACCTCGCTCAGCCGCCCGGCACCTTCACAGCCGTCCCTGCCCATGCCGCTCAGCACGACGCCCAGCGCCCGGTTGCCGAACACCTCGGCCAGGCTGTCGAACATCGGATCGACCGAGGGCATGCAGCCGCTCTTCGCGTAATCCGTGCTGATGCGGATCGCCGCTCCCTCCGACGTTCGAACCACCCGCAGGTGCCCGTCGCCAGGCGCCACGACGATGCGCCCGGGGCAGATCCGCATGCGATCGACGGCGACGTCGCACGGCCTTCCGCCCAGCACCGCAAGCTGCGCCGCGAAATAGCTCATGAAGCTGCCGGGCAGATGCTGGGTGACGAGGATCGGCAGTTGGAAGCTGGAGGGGATCACTCGAAGCAGCCGGCTCAGCGCGTGAATGCCACCCGTCGACGCGCCGATCGCCACGATCTGGAACGGATCGAGCTGTACCGGCGGCGCCGCCGGGCGCGGCGGAACGGCAGCCGGCGCGGCCTCGCCGGGCGTGTCGAGCAGGCGGGTCAGCCGCTCTTCCAATATTTCCGCAAAACGCCCCCCGAACGCGCCGACGCCGGGCTTCACCAGCGTGTCGGCCGCACCCAGCGCCAGCGCCTGCAGCGTCGAGACCGCGCCTTCATCGGCGGACGAAGACACGATCAACACCTTCGCACCGTTGCCCGCCACCAGAACGTCGGGCAGCGCGGTCAACCCGTCGATCCCCGGCATCGCGATGTCGAGCAGAATGATGTCAACATGGTTGGTCTTCAGAAAGTCGAAGGCGCCCCGAACGTCCGCCAAGGCGGCCGCGACGCGGAAACGCCGTGTGCCCTCCACCATCCGGCTCAGCACCGATCGGGCGACGACTGAATCGTCGACGATCAGCACCCGCGCATGGCGACAGGGCAGATGATCGTGCGTCGTCGGCAAAATGGGGGACGTGGCCACCGGGGGCGCTCCGCTGTCGTGGGTCAGGCGACGCCGACGATCTGGAGCTTGCTCTCTAGCGTCTCGCGGTCGAATGGCTTCATCACATATTCGTCGGCCCCCGCGTCGATCGCCGCGCGGATATAGGCCATGCCGTTCTCGGTGGTGCAAAACACCACCTTCGGGCGCTGCGTGAGGCTCGATTCCTTCAGCGCGCGCAGGAAATCCATGCCGCTCATCACCGGCATGTTCCAATCGAGCAGGATCACATCGGGCGGACATTCGAGGCATGAATTCAGCGCCTCGCGACCATCACCGGCCTCGCGGACTTCGAAATCAAGCGTCTCGAGGATGTGCCGGGCGACCTTCCGGATCACTTTCGAGTCGTCCACGACCAGGCAAGTTTTCATGTTCCCCTGTTCCCCGATGGCAGGTGTCTTGGAATCGGACTCTGCACCGAAAGCCGTAAGCGTCGCGTTAATCCGCGCGCTATCCGATCAGCCCTCCCGCCGGCACCAGCGAGGCCAGGTCGATCGCCAGGATCGGCTCGCCATCGCGCTCGACAATGCCCCGCCCTACCCCGCGCCACTCCGCATCGAGGGCGATGCCGCCCGATAGCGGGCGCAGCTCGAACGGCTCGACGTCGTCGAGCGCGTCGACCAGCATCGCATAATGATGACCATCAACATGGGTGATGACCGCGCGCTTGGCGATCGCACAGCTTTGAAGCCCGAGCGCGGCCTGGGTGTCGACGACGGTGACGACGCGGCTGCGCAGTGCCGCCAGCCCGCGGACCTGCCGCGACGCCCGCGGCACTGCCGTCACCTCGCCGATATCGACCACCGATTCGACCTGTTCGGAATCGATCGCCACCGTGCGGCCGGCAATCTGGGCGACCAGATAGAGATGCGCCATCTCAGCAGCCTCCCGCCCGGTGCAGACGATCTGCCAGCGCCGACAGCAGACCGGCTCGATCGTAGCGATAGATGCTGTCGTCGCCGGGCTTCGCGGTGCGGCGCCTGCGCAGTCGGAGCACCGGCGCGCCCGGCAGTTGAGCGGGATCGCTTTCTTCGGACGAGAGCACGATCGCGGGTGTCTCATCCGCTGGCAGCGCCGATGTCACCCGATAGCCCGCCCCTTCCAGCATCGGCCGGACGAACGACGCAACCCACCCATCCTCGTCTCCGACGATGAGGCACAACGGCGCATTCTCTTCCGGCTCGCGATCCGCATGCGTATCGAACACCCACAGCACGTCGAGCAGTTCGATCTGCTCGCCCTCCAGCAGCGCCACGCCCGCCGCCGGCCCCGGCACACGCGCCGGGACGATGTCCGGCGGCAGCGTCACGATGTCCAGCGCTTCCTCGATCGCATAGCTGACGACGGTATCGCCGTCCTTCAGCCTGAGGACGCTCAGCCGGCTGCGCTCGCCAAGGCTGCCCTCCATCGCCAGCGGGACGATGCGGCCGTCGATCGCGAGGCGATAACCACCGGCCGTGAATCGCACCTGCGCCGCAGCGATCCGCTCCACCCGATCGACTGCGGCGAGCGGCACCGCCCGGCGGACGCCATCGAGATCGTCGAACAGCAACGCCGGCAGGCCCGGCGTCTCGATCTCCGCCGCCACCTCGTCAAAGGTTTCGCTGAGATCGCGACTGAAATCGAGCCCGGCCACCCGGGCGATCCCCGCACAGTCCAGCAGCAGCATCGGCAGGCCCGAGTCCGGCAGGGTCTGGCCGGCATAGACACCCGTCGCCATCACCGCGGGCGAGGCGGGCTTGATCACCAGTTCCTCATTGTCGATCACCGTATCGAGCACCAGCGCATAGCGCCCCGCGCCCACCCCGACGATGGCAAGCATGCGCGCGCCCGCCATCTCCTTGCGCGGGAGCCCCAGCAGCGTGGACAGATCCACCAGCGGCATCCGCCGTTCGCGCACGGTGGCGATGCGGGTGCCGCCCAGCATGTCGATTCGGATCGCATCGCCGCGTTCGCTGACGATTTCCTCGATCGACTGGCGCGGAATGGCAAAGTGCTGGCCGCCACTGCCGACGATGATCGCGGAAATGATCGACAGCGTCAGCGGCACATGGATGGCGATCCGCAACCCGCGGCCGGGCGCATTGTCGAGCTCGACCCGCCCGCCAATCTGATCGATCGCCGACTTCACCACGTCCATGCCGACACCGCGTCCGCTCACTTCGGAGACCTGGTCCCGGCTCGAAAGCCCGGGATGGAACATCAGTTCCAGCCGCGCACGCTCCGGCAGCGCCAGCAGGTCGCGCTCCGAGCGGCCGCTAGCCACCGCGAATTTGCGCACCAGACGATCGACGTCCACGCCGCGCCCGTCGTCGGAAATCTCGATGATGATCTGGTTGCCCGATTGCCGCGCGGCGATGCACAGTCGCCCGTTCTCTCGCTTGCCTGCCGCACGGCGCTCGGCCGGTGCCTCGATCCCGTGATCGATCGCGTTGCGAATGATGTGGACCAGCGGGTCGCGCATCACCTCGATCATTTCGCGGTCAAGCTCGACATCGGCGCCTTCGATGTGCAGCGCCACCGATTTGCCCAGCGCCGCAGCGGTATCGCGCACCATGCGGGGCAGCGGCGAAAACAGCGCGTCGATCTTCTGCATGCGCGTGCGCGTCACCGTGTCGCGCATCTCGCCAACGGTAAGCGACAGCCGCTCCAGCGCCGCCTCGACCGCAGGATCAAGATCGCCGAGCCGCAGCCGGCGGGCAAGCTCGTTGCGCGCCAGCACCATCTCGGACATGCCGCTCATCATCCGGTCGAGCAGGTCGACGCCCAGGCGGACGCTGCGGGTGGGCGCGCGCAGTCCGGCGCCAAGCATCGACGCGGCGATCTGTTCGGACCCCTCCGCCAGCGCCGCGATCAGCAGTTCCTCGCCGCTGTCGTCCAGCGCATTGCCGGCATCGATCGCCTCGACGATCTCGCCGATCCGGTCGACTACCGCGAGCACGGCGTTGACCAGCGCGCGATCAGGCTTGCGTTCGCCGGAGCGCACCTGCGCGAGTACGTCTTCGGCGGCATGCGCCAGCCGTTCGAGCCGCGGCAGATCGAGGAAGCCGCAGCTTCCCTTCACCGTGTGGACAAAGCGGAAGATCGCATCCAGCCGCGCGCCGTCCTCCGGATGCGACTCCCAGGCGACGATCTCGCCCGACAGCGCCTCCAGCGTCTCACGCGTCTCGGCGATGAAGTCCTGAAGCAGGTCGTCCATGGGGCCCCGGGGTGGAAGATCGATCGCCACCATGAAGCCCGCCGGGTTAATACGGGGTTAGGGACACCGCCCGCCCCGGCGCGTCATCCCACCATGAAGGACGCGCCGAACAGCAGAACCTCGGAATCCGGCGGGCTTACCTGAAGCTCCCCGCCATTGTTCACCACCAACTCGTGCGCCAGAAACGCCGCTGCGGCGCGCGGCGTGATCGGCATTTCCTCGCGACCGCCGGCCAGCGCCGCGCGCAATTCGGGATCGAGCACGATCCGCGGCCCATCGGCGCGGATCACGATCTCGATCGCGCCGTCATGCGTTTCGGCGCCGATGTCCAGCTGGCCGCCACGCACCAGCGCGTCGCCGCCGATCAGTGCCAGATTCAGCAGCACCTTGATCGCCTGTTTCGGCAACACCGGTTCCTCGATCATCCAGCCGATCTTGACGCGGTGATTGTCGCCGAACAGCCCGTCCAGCGCCGCCTGCGCCTCTCGCGTGTCGACCGTTTCGCCAAATCCGCCCGCTGCGCCGAACGCGAGACGGAAGAATTTCAGCTTGTTGGCGCTGGCGCGTGCGCTCTCGCTCAGCAGTTCCAGGCAGCGCGCGCGCATTTCCGGATCATGCTCGTCCGCCAGCAGTTCCAAACCATTGTTGAGCGCGCCGACGGGGCTCAGCAGGTCGTGGCACAGGCGCGAACAGAGAAGGCTGGCGAAATCGGTAGGACTTATATTCAAGATGTTCAGGCTCCCGCTTCACCCCCTCTTTGGCGCAGCGCGCGGCAAGCTGCAAGCAGCCGGGCGACACCATGCCGCCACGCGAACCGCCGGCGGGACAAGTAGCCGGAGCGGACGCGCCGCCCGATTGGACCACGCACGCCGAAGTTGCCGCCGGCCGGACGCAGAACGCCCAGGCCGGCGGCAATCGATCAGGCCGGTGTCAAACTCGGCGCCCCGTGAACAGCTGGACCAGGCCAACGATCACGGCGATGACAAGCAGGATGTGGATCAACCCGCCCGCGATACTGAACGAAAAGCCAAGCAACCAAAGGACGAGTAGGATCAGGACGAGGGTCCAAAGCATCGGCAGGCACTCCGTAAAGGGGAATGCTCAATGAACGTGATCCGCGCCTGGAACGTTCCGTCACATTCGCAGGCGATCAACGTAATGTTGTGAAACGCACGCGCAAAGGATCGCTCGCCAGGCTGCACGCTTCCGCAATTGTATCCGGAGCGTGCCATGTCCCTGTACAGCCTTTCAAGCCCACAAAATCCAAAGCGTGCGCAGACCACCGCCGGCGCCTTTCCGGCTATAGCGCCGGTAATCGCCGGGAGCCGCATCTTGATCGCCGATCCAGACCGCGCGGCCATGACAGCATTGGCGCAGACGTTTGAGATGGCCGGATTTCAGGTCTGTCGTTGCGAAACGGTATCGCGACTGGCCAGCCGCCTGGAAAATGGACCGTGGGATGTCCTGGTGCTCGATCCCGGGGTTGCAGGCGGCGACAGTGCGTTGCTCCTGGGCGAGATCGCCCGAAT
Source organism: Sphingomonas sp. RS6 (assembly GCF_054489705.1). NCBI lineage: Bacteria > Pseudomonadati > Pseudomonadota > Alphaproteobacteria > Sphingomonadales > Sphingomonadaceae > Sphingomonas > Sphingomonas sp. RS6. The sequence goes on along the minus strand of NZ_JBTMWM010000010.1, from coordinate 116,284 downwards.
GCCAGCGCCCCCTTCGCTGATCGTCACCGGCACCGCTATGGGCGAAGCCGACCGTATCGTCGCGCTTGAACTGGGCGCCGATCATTGCGTCCCGAAACCGTTCAGCGTCACGGAGATGCTCGCCCGCGTCCGGGCATTGCTTTCCCGCCAGCAAGCGCGAAAGAACGCACCGGCGCGTTGCGCAAGGGCCGTGTTCGCCGGCATGACGTTCGAGCCTGCCCGGCGATTGCTGCGGAATTGCGACGGCCGTTCCTCCCGGTTGAGCGCAGCAGAGGCCGATCTGCTAACCCAGTTCCTTCGCCAACCGCGCAAGATACTGGCCCGAGAGGAATTGCTTGCGGCGGAGGGTCCGGGCAGCGCGGTGCGAAGCGCGCGCGCGATCGACGTCCGGGTAAGCCGGCTGCGACAGACGCTCGGTTCGAGCGATCATGTCGTCATCCAGACGGCGCGAGGCCGGGGCTATGCCTTGATCCACGACGTCCGTTGGGAATGACCATCGCGAAAAAGGGGGCGCATCGCGCGCCCCCCAACTCTCGGGCGATCAGAATTTGAGCGTCACGCCCGTGAAGAACGTCCGCCCGTACGGGTCGTAGGTGGACGGATAGGTGTTCGCCTGTTCCTGGTTGTCGCCGAGGAGCGGCGGCTTGCGATCGAACATGTTGTTCATGCCGATATTCCAGGTGAACGTCCGCGCAACGTCGATCGCGGCCGACAGGTCGAAATAGTCATATGCCTTAATATGATCGACCGAATAGCCGCCGCTATCGTCATCGACCGCCGACAGGTGGCGCCACGCCAGCGACAGCGTGAGCGGATCGGCGTCCCAGGTCGCACGACCAGCCAGCTTCCACTTGGCGTAGGGATTGCCGCAGGTAAGGCCAAACTTGCCCGCGCAATCGATCTCCAGCGCGCTCAACCCAGCGATCGGCGTATAATCCCAGGCGATCAGCCGAGTGCCGCTCAGCCGTAGCGCCAGGTTGCTCTCACCCTGGTTGATGCCGAAGCCAAGCGGCACCGAATAGCGCGCCTCGAAATCGATGCCGCGCGTTTTCACCCCGCCCGAATTGGACAGATAATCGAGAGCGCCGCTGATCGCATAGCTGTTCGAATCGCGCGGCAACTGGCTGCACATGCTGGCGTTATAGGCCGTCCAGCCATTTTCTTCGTCGCCATAGCAGGCGGTGATGATGTTCGTCGTGCCGGCTGCGACGATATAATTGTCGATCTTGATCCGGTAATAATCGACGGTGAACGAGAAGCGCGGCAGCACCCGCGGCTGGAGCACGAGGCCAACCGTATAGGTGTTGGCGGTTTCCTCGCGCAGGTTCGGGTTACCGCCGTTGATCGAATCGATCTGCGTGCTCCCGGCATTGAGGTCCGTGCCCAGTGCGCTTTCGGCAACGCCGGTGGCGAGGCAGCTTGCCTTCAGATTGGCGTTGGTGACCGCCGCTGCGAGCGAGCACGGATCGGACGCCGATTCGAAGTTTTGCGACTGACCGCTGTACAGGTTCGACACGGTCGGTGCCCGCACTGCGCGCGAGAACTGGCCGCGCAGCGTGATGTCGGCGATCGGCGCCCACATCAGGCCGCCCGAGAAGGTGTTCACCGACTTCGCCGCCGTCGAGTAATAGGAGTAGCGATAGGCGCCGTTGAACGACAGCTGGTGGACCAACGGCTTGTCCTTCAGCAGCGGCACGTCGATTTCGGCGAACAGCTCCTTGACGTTGTAGCCGCCCGAAAGCCCGTCGCTGGCGTTAAAGCCGACGACATCGCCCGAGGACAGCGCTTCGTCAGGATCATAGCTGCCATATTCGTCGCGATATTCGGCGCCGAACGCGATGCCCGCCGGGCCGGCGCCCAGATCGAACAGGTTGTTGTTGGTGATCGCGCCGCTCGCCACCTTTTCGGTGATCGTCGATGCGTTGCGCGTGGTGATCGAGATGAAGTCAGCCGCCTCGCTGCTGATGTTGCCCGCACCGAAAATGTTCAGCGGCACACAACCGTTGCTGGTGTCCGAGCACACCAGGTTGCCTGAAGAGTCATAGGTCGTCCGCAGTGCCTGATTGACCCGGCTGCGCGATACGTTGCCGATCTGGTTTTCGACCTGCTTGGTCTTCGCATAGCTGAAATAGGCGTCGTAGTTCCAGTCGCCGCTAATGTTGCCCTTGGCGCCGATCACGCCGCGATAGGCCTTGCTGTCGACGTCGGAAATGCGATTGCCGACCTCGGTCATGCGGCGCGCGATGGTCGCCGTCGTATAGCCGTCGCCATCGGTATCGTAGCTTTGAAGCAGCGCCTGCGAGCCGGCCGAGAGGAACGAGGAGTCGTTGTCGATCGAAACCGATCCGGTGAACGGCGTCGGAGCGAGCTGGTTCTGCACCTTGTTATGAATGTACTGCCCCTCGGTGTAGAGCGTCAGATGATCGCTCACATCGAAGTGGGCCTGGCCGCTGAGCATGTAGCGCTCCTGCGGGACCTGAAGATAATTGTACGGTGCGTAGTTATAGAGATCGCCCGGCGTCGAGTAGGCCGAATAGCTGCCGTCCTGTTCGAACTTGCGGTTGACGCCGCTGATCGCGAAGCGCGTGCCCGGAATCGAGCCCGATCCACCCGCGACCAGGCCGCCATCGCCATCGTCGGTCAGGGCGGTTGCGGAATAGCTGCGGTCACCCTGAAGGATGCCGTTCCGCTTCGTATAGTCGCCATAGAGCGTGATGTTGCCCCGCCCGCCGGCAAAGTTTTTGCCGATCAGCAGGTTGGTGTTGAACGTGCCGCCATCGCCTTCGCCGGTCAGGCGATAGTTGGCGTTCGCGGTGACGCCTTCATAATCCTGCTTGGTGATGAAGTTGATGACGCCGGCAACCGCGTCCGATCCATAGACCGCCGATCGCCCGCCGGTGACGATCTCGACACGCTCGAGCAGCGCGGTCGGAATCGTATTGAGGTCGACGATCTGAGAGCTGTCATACGAGACATAGCGGCGCCCATTGACGAGCACGAGCGTTCGCACCGCGCCCAAGCCGCGCAGATCGGCGGTGGAAACGCCGCCGCCGGGGTTATTCGACGCTCCGGTCAGGCTGGGCACCAGCTGCGGCAGATCCTTGATGATGTTCTCGACGTTGACCTGACCCGAAAGCGACAGTTCCTGCGCGGAAACGACCGTGACCGGCGCAGCATTCTCGAGATTCGGATTGGTCAGGCGCGACCCCGTGACGAGGATCTCGGCCGGCTGGTCGGAATCTGTGGCCTGGCTCTGCTGCGCGTGCGCGGCGATGGGCAAGCCCATCAGCAGCGTGGACGCCAGCAGATAGCGGTGGACGGATTTTTTCACGGAATACTCCCTCTTTGCACATCCCGCGCCGGTGAGCCGGCCGCTGGGACAAGCCGCAAAAAGGGAGGGCGAACGTCTCGATGCCGCTTCAAGACATTTCCGTGACAGTAACAATCGAGAGATGGCCACGGGCTGTTGCGCTGCAGCAACAGTTGGGCAGCACGACTACACGGTGATCAGCGACACTGCCTCGAACCGATCCCACAAGCCGACCACGCCCGCGCGCCAGCACGTCACCGCCCCGTCGCCGACGATCACCCACAGCCGGCCATCGGGTGCCGCCATCGCAGCGTCGGTTGCGGATGGGGTCGAATCGCCGTTGGGGTGCGAATGCCAATAGCCGATCAGTCCTGACCCACCTGCCCGTTCCGCCCGCAGCGCGGCGAACAATGCGGCGGGATCAATCTCGAACCGGTTCGTGGGCGTTTCGGCGACGTTCCAAGCCTCGCGAAAGCTCGCGATCGTGCCGGCGTCACCGAACAGCAGGCCGCATGCCTCGTTCGGCATCGCTGCCGCCGCGGCTTTTTGCATACCGATCAGTACACATCTTGAAATCGCGATGCTCATCCCCAAATTCCGTAAAACATGAATCAGGGGGTTTCCATCATCGAAGCGCGTATCGCCGAGGCTGCCAATGGATGGCGACTCGATCGCGCGCTTGCGGAGGCGTTGCCAACGCTGTCACGCGAACGGATCAAAGCGCTGATCTCGTCCGGCGCGGTGGAAGGCCCCGATGGTCAGGTTCGCGATCCGGCGCGAAAGGCAAGCGCCGGCGCGCTGTTCCGCCTCGCCATTCCCGATCCGACGCCCGCCCATAATGTCGCGCAGGACATTCCGCTGAACGTCGTGTTCGAGGACGAGCACCTGATCGTGATCGACAAGCCGGCCGGACTGGTGGTTCACCCCGCCGCCGGCAATCTCGACGGTACGCTGGTCAACGCGCTGCTTCATCACTGCGCCGGGCAATTGTCCGGAATCGGCGGGGTGGCGCGGCCCGGGATCGTCCACCGGATCGACAAGGATACGTCCGGCCTGATGCTCGCGGCCAAGCATGATCGCGCACATGAAGGGCTGGCTCGCCAGTTCAAGGCGCATTCGATCGACCGCCGCTATCGTGCGATCGCGGGCGGGCGCGTGCTGATGGCGGGCGGCACCGTCGATGCGCCGCTCGCGCGTTCGCCAAGCAACCGCAAGAAGATGGCGATCTGCGCGCCCGGTCAGGGCAAGCACGCGATCACGCATTGGACCAATATTCACCAGCTTCGCGATGCTGCGCTGATCGAATGTCGGCTCGAAACCGGACGGACGCATCAGGTGCGCGTCCATATGGCATCGATCGGCCATGCGTTGTTGGGCGATCCTCTATATGGAAGTATGCGTTCCCCACACCGCCAACTTCTGGCAACCTTGGGTTTCAAACGTCAGGCCTTGCATGCGGCCCGGCTCGGGTTCATCCACCCGATAAATGGTAACGCTTTGGCGTTTGAAAGCGAAATACCTGCAGACATGCAGGAACTGTTCAACCAGCTTATCGTATGAAGAATGTCGCGCCGCGGTTTGTTGAGGACGGGCGCTACGAGAAAGGGAGTGATGATCATGGCTAGCGGCAGCAACGTCCCAGCGACGATTCCCGCGCTCGGCGGCGAGGCGAGCCTCAATCGCTATCTGGCCGAGATCAAGAAATTTCCGATCCTGAGCCCCGAGCAGGAATATATGCTCGCGAAGCGCTTTCAGGAGCATGGCGATACCGACGCGGCAGCACAACTCGTCACCTCGCACCTGCGCCTCGTGGCGAAGATCGCGATGGGCTATCGCGGCTATGGCCTGCCGGTGTCGGAGCTGATTTCCGAAGGCAATATCGGCCTGATGCAGGGCGTGAAGAAGTTCGAGCCCGATCGCGGCTTCCGCCTCGCCACCTATGCGATGTGGTGGATTCGCGCCTCGATTCAGGAATTCATCCTGCGGTCGTGGAGCCTGGTGAAGATGGGTACCACCGCCGCGCAGAAGAAGCTGTTCTTCAATCTTCGCCGGATGAAGGCCAAGCTCGACGCGTTCGAGGATGGCGATCTCTCGCCCGAGCATCTCGCCAAGATCGCCACCGATCTGGGCGTGACCGAGGAAGAGGTCACCTCGATGAACCGTCGCATGGCGATGGGCGGGGATACCTCGCTCAACGTGCCGATGCGCGAGGATGGCGAGAGCCAGTGGCAGGACTGGCTGGCCGATGAAGGCCCGCTGCAGGACGAAGCCGTTGCCGACGCGCAGGAAGCCGATGTCCGCCACGACATGCTCGTTTCGGCGATGGAAGACCTGAACGATCGTGAAAAGCACATCCTCACCGAACGCCGCCTGACCGACGATCCCAAGACGCTCGAGGAACTGAGCCAGGTGTATGGCGTCTCGCGCGAGCGCGTCCGCCAGATCGAGGTCCGCGCGTTCGAAAAGCTGCAAAAGGCGATGATGCGGCTCGCCGGCGATCGCCGCCTGCTCGCCACCCACTGATCGGGCAGGGCGGTTTGCTGGCGGATTGCAGCGACCGCCCTTGCTGGGGCATGGGGGCGTGGTGACGATGAATCGTGCCCGCTCCTTCCAACCGCCGCGCCGCCGACGCGCTACCCGCACCCGCAAGCCGTGGTGGCGCCGCCTGTTCGTGCTGCTGCTCAAGATCGCGCTCGGCTTCGTGCTGCTGTCGCTCGCGATGACCCTGCTCTATCGTTTCGTACCGCCCCCGATCACCTGGACGATGATCGGCGACATTGTCGGCGGGCATGGCGCGACGCGGCAATGGATGCCGCTCAGTCACATCGATCCCAGCATGGCGCGCGCGGCGATTGCGGCCGAGGATTCGCGTTTCTGCCAGCATAACGGCTTCGACTTCCAGGCGATCGAGAAAGCGTATCAGCGCAATGCAAAGGGCGGCCACGTCATTCGCGGCGGATCGACGATCACCCAGCAGACCGCGAAGAACGTCTTTCTGTGGCAGGGCGGTGGCTATTTTCGAAAAGGGCTGGAGGCGTGGTTCACGCTGCTCATCGAGAATATCTGGGGCAAGCGCCGGATCATGGAGGTCTATCTCAACGTGGCCGAGACCGGAATCGGCACGTACGGCGTGAACGCGGGCGCGATGCGCTATTTCAAGCACGACGCGTCGCGGCTCACCGACCGCGAAGCCGCGCTGATCGCGGCGGTGCTGCCGCTCCCGAAGAAGCGCGCCGCCATCGATCCGCGCGGCTATACCCGCCGCTATGGCAACAAGATCAACGCGCGGATCGGCGTTGTGGCGGGTAGCGGGCTGGATCGCTGCCTGAAGTAATCCCTTCGCCGCCCGCCACTCGCCGTTATTTTACGGCATCCTTAGCGGCGTCGCCGACATCCTTCGCCGCATCGCCGACGCTGTCCGCAGCACTCGTCACGGCTTGCGTGCGTGCTTCCTCACGGCTGTTCTGGTTGATCAGGTAAAAGGCCGCGATCGCGACGGCGAGCAGCAGCGCAACGCCGATCAGCGCCATTCCGGCACCGCCGCCGCTGCGGCGTTCGATCACCGTCGTGTGTGTCGCGCGATCACCTGCCGCGCCGTCTTCCACAATCCGTTCCGCCATGATTTTCTCTCCTCGATTGGCTGGCGATGCCAACCGAGGGGACAGGCGATTGGTTCCCCGGCGGCCGGGTTCAGAACGGCAGCTTGAAGCCCGGCGGAAGCGGCAACCCGCTCGTCATCTTGCTCATCGCCTCCTGCGATGCGGCGTCTGCCTTCACCCGCGCGTCGTTGAACGCGGCGGCGAGCAGATCCTCCAGCATCGGCTTTTCCGAAACCGCCATCAGCGAATCATCGATGTCGATGCCGATGATCCGGCCCTTGGCCGTGGCCTTGACCTTCACCAGGCCACCGCCCGACACGCCCTCGACTTCGACATTGTCGAGGCTCGCCTGCGCCTTGGTCAGTTCGGCCTGGACATTCTGTGCCATGGCCATGATTTCATCTAGGCTTTTCATCCGTCGCTCCCGGTCCTGGTCCAGCCGATCAGTTCGGCATCTGGAAATGCTTGTATCGCGGCCGCGACGATCGGGGAACGCAGCACCGCGTCGCGCTCCGCCGCTTCCTTCGCGGTCTGTTCCTCGCGCAGCGTCATCGCGGTTGCGCCTTCAACCTGCGTGATCCGCCAGTTGACGCCCGTGCTTTCCTTCAGCGCGCCGCCCAGTTCGCGGACGAAATCCTGCGGCAGCGGGCGGGCAGCGCCGAAATCGAGCTCATGTCCATCCAGCCGCACGGGCCGCAGATAATCGCGGACCTGCATCGCCAGCTGCAATCGGCGGTTGGCCTCCAGATGGTCGGCCAGTTCGGCGATCGTGGTCGGCAGCGCAGGCGCCTGCTCCGCCGATGCGGACACCGGCGCCGGCGCCGGCGGTTGCGCAACTGCCGGGGCTGCAACCGGCGCCTCGGCGTGAACGGTGACATTGCCGCTCATGATCTGCTTCGCCAGTTCGCCCGGATCGGGCATCTGCGAGGCGTGGATCACGCGCAGCAGCGCCATTTCGCATGATTCGATCGGCAGCGCGGCGCGCGCCACTTCGTCATGACCGCGCAGCAGCAACTGCCAAAGCCGGTGGAGCACCGGGAAGGATAGGCGGCTCGCCCATGCCTCCATCGCCTCGCGCTCCTCGGCCGACTGGCCGGAAAGGCGATGCGTGCCCAGCTTCACCAGCGTTACACCGTGCACCGTCTCGAGCAGTGCGCGCAGCACCGCCAGCGGATCGACGCCCAGATCATATTGCCCGCGAAGGCCCGCCAGCGCCGCCTGCGCATCACCCGCCAGCAGCATGCCGAACAGCGCCCGGTTCGCGCCGCGATCGGACAAGCCGAGCATCTGGCGAACGGTTTCCGCCTTGACGCCTTCGCCTTCCATGCCGGCATGGGCGATCGCCTGATCGAGGATCGAGAGCCCGTCGCGCGCCGAGCCTTCCGCCGCGCGCGCCACTAGCGCCAGCGCCTCGGGCTCCGCCTCGACATGCTCGGCCTCGCACACCCGGGCGAAATGCGCCGCGAGCAGTTCGGCCGGAATGCGGCGGAGGTCGAAGCGCTGGCAGCGGGACAGCACCGTCACCGGAACCTTGTTCACCTCGGTGGTGGCGAACAGGAATTTCACATGCCCCGGCGGCTCCTCCAGCGTCTTGAGCAGCGCGTTGAACGCGCTCTTCGACAGCATGTGAACTTCGTCGATGATGTAGATCTTGTAGCGCGCCGAGACCGCCGCGTAGCGCGACGCTTCGATGATCTCGCGAACATCATCCACGCCGGTATGGCTGGCGGCGTCCATCTCGATCACGTCGATATGGCGCCCCTCGGCGATCGCGCGGCACGGTTCGCAGACGCCACAAGGGTCGATCGTGGGACCGCCCTGCCCGTCCGACCCGATGCAGTTGAGCGCCTTGGCGATCAGCCGTGCGGTCGAGGTCTTCCCCACCCCGCGCACGCCGGTCAGCAGGAAGGCATGCGCCAGCCGGTCACGCCGAATCGCGTTGCCCAGCGTGGTGACCATCGCGTCCTGGCCAATCAGCGCACTGAACGTCTGCGGTCGGTATTTACGGGCAAGCACGCGATAGGCATCGGCCTTCGCGGGCTGCGGCGGTTCGTCGAGGCCAAGCAAGGAATCGGACATCATCGCCTATCTAGGGACAGCCGAAGCGTTTGTCGAAGTCCGGCACCGCGATCGCGATAGCGTCACGCGCGGCAGCGGCACTGCGCGGCCATTTCGTCAGCAGCGGACATGAGGGATGCGTGTTTGAGGAGGGTGGGAGCCGGAACGACCCGGAGCGAAATCGTTACGGCTGCTTCCTTCCGGACCTGACCGGGTTGGCGACGGCACCGTCCGCCCGACTCCCGCGGCGCATATGGGGGAAGGCTGCGCGCGAAGCAAGGGGGCGCCGGCGATCAGCCCGCGATCAGGTTCAGCCGCCACAGGATCGTTACCGCGATCACGATCAGCGCCGAAATCGCAATCATCACCGTGACGCCCGGGCCGAACCCCGTCTGCCGCATATCCCGTTCATCCAGTCGCATCGCCCAAACTCCCTTGTGTCCGGCGATCTTTCCTCTGAACGGCTGCGCGCGCCATCCGCAAAAGCCCGAAGCGCCTCCGCCCATGCCTCACCTTTGCGGTTGCAATCCGGAACAGAGCAGGCGCAACGGGCGTCGATGAGAACCGCCCGGTCGCACTCGGCAGCCATGCTGCCGCCATTTCTGGCCCTTGCCTTCGCGTCGGCACCTGCAGAAGCACAGGACGATACCCAGTCCTGGGGCTCGCTCAGCATCGCGGCGCCGATCGCACCCAGCGTCGACGCCACGCTGGAGACGCAACTCCGCCTGACCGATGACTCATCGCGGGCCGGACAGATGGTCCTGCGTCCAAGCCTGACATACAGGCTGAAGGGCGGCACCAGCGTGACGCTGGGCTATGCCTATGTCCACACCGATCCCGCCGGTCCCGCCAGCAGCGATGAACATCGGGCGTGGCAACAGATTGCCTATCGTCTGTTCCAGAACGACCACTTCACGATCGGCGGACGCACGCGGCTCGAGCAGCGGCTGGTCGAGGGTAGCGGCGATCTGGGCTGGCGTCTCCGCCAACAGCTCCGCGCCACGCTGCCGGTCGCCGATGACGGGAAGATCAAGGCCGTCCTCTGGAACGAGACGTTCGTCGCGCTCGACGATACCCGCTGGGGGCAACATGCCGGTTTCGATCAGACGCGCCTGTTCGCCGGGGTGTCACTGCCGATTGCCCGCGGCACGACGATCGAGCCGGGCTATCTCTATCAGCATATCTTTCGCGAAGGCGACGATCGCTCGAACCATGTGCTCGCCATCACCGCTCAGGCGCGGCTGTTCTGATGGCCCGGTTCAGCGATCGCGGCTGAGTTCGTCGACTTCGCCCATGATCGTGTCGAGCGCCGAACGCCCATCGGCGTTCAACGTGCTGGAACGGCGCGTCGGCAATTGCCCTTCGGTCAGCAGCGATTCCAGCGCGACGCGCCCGCGCGCGACACGGCTCTTGATCGTGCCGACAGCGACGCCACAGATTTCCGCAGCTTCCTCATAGGCGAACCCGCCTGCGCCCACAAGAATCAACGCCTCGCGCTGCGGCTGGGGCAGGTGAAGCAATGCACGCTGCATGTCGTTCAGGTCGACATGGCGATCCTGCGTCGCGGGCGCGGCGAGCAGCCGGTCGGCAACCAGATCGTCCCATTCGCCCTTGAAGCGCGCGCGGCGCATCTGACTGAGATACAGGTTGCGGAGAATGATGAACGTCCAGGCGCGCATGTTGGTGCCGGCCTGGAAGCGCTTGCGCGCCGCCCATGCCTTCAGCAGCGTTTCCTGAACCAGATCGTCCGCGAGATCGCGGCTGCCCGACAGCGAACGGCCGAACGCGCGGAGATGCGGGATCACCTGCGCAAGCTGGATCTTGAACTCAGGATCGGACAGCGAAACATGCTCAGGCGCCGCATGCTGCGGCGTGGCTGCTGCCTGTTCCGACTGGTTAGATTCGGTCATGCATCCCCGTTCGGTTACGCGCATGTTGTCGCACTGTGGAATAAAGCCGGGGGCTGCCACCGCCTCGGTCAGCGTCAACGCCATATGGTCCTGACCGCCGCTTAAACCAACAGGATAATGGCAAAAATCACGACGACAAGAAGCAGACTGACGGCCAGTACATAGCGCGTCACGCCTGGCGTCGTGCCTGCGCGAGCACGATCGGTCGAGATATGGGCGGGTTTTTCCTGCTCAGCCATGTCCTATCAACACGCCAGAACCGTTTTGGCTCCGTATCAGGTGGAACCCGCCCAACTTTTTTTCACGCCGGACTTCAGGCGGGAATGGTTGCCTCGTCAAAGAACAGCGCCTGACTGATCGTCGTCTTCACCGTTTCGCGCTGGAACGGCTTGGTGATGAGGAAGGTCGGCTCAGGGCGTTCGCCGGTGAGCAGCCGTTCCGGGAAAGCAGTGATGAAGATCACCGGAACGCTGAACTGGGCCAGGATGTCCTTCACGGCGTCGATGCCCGAACTGTCGTCGGCGAGCTGGATGTCGGCCAGCACCAGTCCGGGGCGATCCTCCATCGCCAGCGCAACCGCTTCGTCCCGCGTCACGGCAACACCGGTCACGTCGTGGCCCAGATCGCGCACGATCTGCTCGAGATCCATCGCGATCAGCGGCTCGTCCTCGATGATCATCACGCGGGTCCGCGTCTGGCGCTCGATCTCGGCCACCGCCTCAGCAACCAGTTCGGCAACGCGATCGGCGCTTTCGCCGATCAGATAGCCGGTATCTTCGGGCGTGAAGCCTTCGACCGTCGTCAGCAGCAATGCCTGGCGGGAAAGCGGCGCCAGCTTGGCAAGCCGCTTGCGGGCGATCGATTCGTCGTCATTGGCGTCGACGCCGTCATTTTCGCCGCCGTCCCACTGCGACGATTGCCAGATCGCCTGGAAGGTGCGGTACAGGCCAAGCCGCGGATCGACGTCGCGGGGGAACTGATCGGGCGCGGCCACGATCGCTTCGAGCGATGCACGAACATAGCGATCGCCATCGGCCTGGCTGCCGGTAAGCGCACGACCGTAACGACGCAGCAAGGGAAGGTGCGGCGCAAGTTGCTGACCAAGCGACATGATCTGATATTTCTCCATCGAGTGCCGCAGCAGCTTTCGTCCCGCCACGGTCTAATTTCAATCGATTCCGACGCCCGAAGGAACCCCTCCCCGGATTTCGCATCGTTCGTGGAACAATCAAGAGCGTGTTTGGTTTCATCCCCCGACCGGTCGGTCCGCTTATCATCACGCCGCGTGCTTGCGCTCGGCGCCATTGGCGGTATTCGGGGCGCCGGGCCGTGATTGTCGCTTTTTGTCCGTTTGTCCGGATAGTTTGAGCCCTCAGGGGGGAATTGGTGCGTTCCGCGAAAGACCATCAGAAAAAACCGCCGAAAAATCCGGGCGGAGAAGAGGCAAGCCGCCCCGACCGCGTGGTTGGCGACGCATTGCGCCAGGCGTATGACGAGGCCTTGCAGGAGTCTATTCCGGACGATCTGCTCGACCTGCTGAAGAAGCTGGATTAACCCTTCACGAATGGAAAGATCGGAATCCGAGCGACGGCCCCGGGGTTTCTCGGCGGCCGTGGCGCGCCTGCCCACGGGCGCAAAAGTGTTCCTCATTCTCGTCGGTGCGCTGCTTCCCCTTGCCCTGATCGCGCTGTTCACCACGATGCGGACGACCCGCACGGCCGTCGATGAAACCAATGCGAAGCTGAGTGCGGCCGCCAGCGAGAGCACAGGTGTGCTCGAAACGCTGTTTGCCAACCACGTTGCCCAGCTGCGCGATACGCTCGGCGCGCTCGAGCGCGATCCGAACGATGCCGCCAGTTGCATGCGGCTGGCGGGCACCTATGCCGCACAGCGCAATGCCCGCTTCGTCGTTCGCGATGCCAGGGGCCGGTCGCTTTGCGGCGAGCCCTTGGCGTCAGTGACGCAGGGGAAGGCCGTGGCCTCGCCCCAAGGCGACATCCGCGCCACGCTCGTACCCGGCGGGCTTTTGATTCAGATACGCGGAGACGCGGGCGGGGTCGCCTCGGCCTTTTATCCGCGCGATCTGCTGGCATCGCTGGCGCGGCCCAGCGGCTTTGTGCCTGATTACGGTGCCGCACTCCTGCAGGGGTCAAATCGCCTGACGCTTCGTGCGCTGGCCTCGCGCCCCACGCTCGACAGGCAACAGACCGAACGAACCCGTCTGGGCGTCGGGGGTCTCGAATTCGAAATGGCGATGCCGGGCGTACCCGTTACGTCGCCCTTGGTCATCGCCACGGTGCTGCTGGTGCTGATGTGGATCGCGGCGGCGGCGATCGGCTGGTTCGTCGTCAACATCCTGCTGATTCGGCCGCTTCGTCGACTGCGCACGAGCGTCGCCAACTATCAGCCCGGCGAAGTGATCGACACGCAGCGGCTCGGCCCGATCCCGGCACAGGAGATCCGCGACCTAGGCGAGACCTTCACCGAGATCAGCCGCACGGTACGCGCGCACGAGGCCGATCTTGCCGAGGGGCTGGTCCGCCAGACGCGACTGACGCGCGAAGTGCATCACCGGGTGAAAAACAATCTCCAGGTCATCTCCAGCCTGATCAACTTCCATGCCCGCGGCGCCCAGGGGGCGGAGGCCGGCGAAGCCTATGCGTCGATCCAGCGGCGCGTGGATGCGCTGGCGGTGGTTCACCGCCATCACTATGCGGAGATGGAAGAAACGCGCGGGCTGGAACTACGGTCTGTCGTCGGCGAGCTTGCCGCCAATCTGCGCGCGACGGCGCCGGCGACTTCACGCGGCATGGCGATCGGCATCGACATCGAATCGCTGCTGGTGAACCAGGATGTGGCGATCGCCGTCGCATTCCTGCTAACTGAAATCGTCGAACTGGCAATGGGGTGCAATCCGGAAGCCAAGATCCGCATTTCGATTAAGACGGCAGACGACGAAAGCCGCGCCACGCTGCGGGTGTCCTCTCCGGCCCTGGTCGACAGCCCCGCCTTCGAGGCCCTGGTCGAGCAGCGTTATGGTCGCGTGCTGCTCGGCCTGGCGAGGCAGTTGCGCACGCAGCTCCACCATGATCCGCTGGTCGGTGCCTATGAAGCGACGATGCTGATTAACGGGCGCCCCTGAACGCCATTTCGCCGACCATCAAAAAAAGATTCCGTGCCCGGGAACCGGGATCGAAGGGCGGCGTTCTTAGGTGCGGATAGCGACCTTTGCCCCCCCGCTCTCGCTATCCAAGACATGGGCCCGGAAGCGTCAACCCTCCCCCCCCCGGTGACGCTTCCGGGCTTATTCATTTTCACCCCCATCACTGGATCGCCGGGCGGACGCCATTCGTCGCGGACGGCGTTTGCCGTGAGTGCGGACGCGGAACGATTTTGCCCGGTCCTGCATTAATCCCCGGTCCCTCAGGGCGTTTAGGAGATAGTTCAATGCGTAAGATTTTTGCCTGCGCCGCGCTCGCCAGCATGTTCATGATTTCGGCCTGCAACACCATCGAGGGTGCAGGCAAGGACGTCGCCTCCGCGGGCGACACCGTCGCCAAGACGGCTGACGACGCCAAGTAAGACGAACCACCACTGCACCAGCGCTGCGATGCCGTGCCCAAGGCCGACATCGCAGCCTGACCTTCCCGGAAATTACAGCACCGCCCGCCGATGCCGCCAACTTCAGGCCGCGTCGCCGCTCGCCTCATCGACGTTATCGTCGGCTACGGCCTTTTCACGGCGCCGGCGCGTGAACCAGATCGCGCCGAGCGCCAGAAAATACAGTGCGATCAGCGGCCCCGCGAGCAATAGCTGCGATCCAACGTCGGGTGGGGTCAGCACCGCTGCAATGCCCACGGCTCCCACTACCGCATAGCGCCACGCGCCCTTCAGCTGCTCATAGGTAACGATGCCGGCATGTTCGAGCAGCATCAGCAGCACCGGCAGCAGGAACGACAGTCCGAAGCCGAAGATGAACTGCATCACGAACTTCAGATAATCGTTGACGTCGGGCAGCGCCTCCTGCCGCACGCCGGTATCGCCCACCAACCCCTGGAAACTCAGCAGGAACTGGAGCGCCACCGGTATGGCGACGAAATAGGCCATGCACGCACCGGCGATGAACAGCACCGGCGTCGCGAGCAGGAACGGCAGCAGCGCCTGCTTCTCCTTGCGGTACAGCCCCGGGGCAACGAACTGCCACAGCTGGTTCGCGACCACCGGAAACGCGATCATCAGCGCTGCGAAAAACGCGACCTTGATCTCGACCACGAAGCCGCCGAACACCTGCGTATTGATGATCTTTTCCTGCCCGGCAGCCTTAAGCGGCGCGACCAGCACCGCGAAGATCCGGCGCGAGAAATAGAGCGAGCCACCGAAGGCGATCGCCAACGCGACCAGCGACCAGAGCAGCCGGCGGCGCAGTTCGATCAGATGCTCGAGCAGCGGCGCCTGGGTGTTGTCGATTTCGTCGGCGGAGGACCGGCTCATGCGCGCGGCTCCTCGACCGAGGAAGAGGGGGCGTCCTGCGCGGACACGGGAGCGTCAGCAGCGGCGGCCCCCCGTACCTCCACGGCCGCCGGCTCGCCCGCTGGCTCCGGCTTCAGTTCCGGCTGCGGCGTCATCACCGGCCCCGGCTCTTCGCCGGCAATCGCTTCCGGCGCGTCCGGCGCAGGCAGCGAATTGGGCGGGTACTGGCGCATGATCCGCTCATTCTCGGCGGCCCATTGCTTCTCCAGCTCGGCCAGTTCGGCCTCGCGCATCATCGTATCGAAACCGGAACGGAACTGGCGGGCCACACCGCGCGCCCGGCCGACCCATTTGCCCACCACGCGCATTGCGCGGGGCAGGTCCTTCGGGCCGATCACGAGCAACGCCACCACGGCAACCAGCAGCAATTCCGTCGGGGCGACGTCCAGCATCCGACCAAGGCCTCATGCACGCCCGCGGGCGGGCGCACCTATTCTGATGAACAAACGGAGAGGCGGCTCAGCGCTGCTCTTCGCGGCTATGCTCGGCTTCTGCCTTGAAGGCGGGGTCCGGCGCGGGCTTACCCTCGATGCGGGTCGCCTGCTTGGGCGCCTCGTCATCCTCGGCCATGCCCTTCTTGAAGTTCTTGATGCCCTTCGCCACGTCGCCCATCATGTTCGAAAAGCGACCGCCGCCAAGCAGCAGGATCGCAACGACGCCGAGCACCAGCCAGTGCATCAGGCTCAGACTACCCATGAACAATCTCCTTAACTTCCTGCCTATCTAGGCCTGATGGGGGCGCACGGCAACGGTTGATGGTGCCGGCGATACCGGCAGCCGACTCTGTCAGTCGCGCCTAATCGTCGTCGATGACAGTTTCGCGTTGATCCTCGTCGGCCTGATCGCCCTCGCCGCCCTCCCGATCGCGTTGCTCGAGCGCGAGATCGACCGGATCGAGCAGGCCCGCCGCTTTCAAATCCTCGATCCCCGGCAGGTCACGGCGGCTGGCCAGCCCGAAATGGCTGAGAAAGCCCGACGTCGTCGCATAGGTGAGCGGCCGGCCGGGCACCTCGCGCCGCCCCGCCGGCCGAATCCAGCCCGCCTCCATCAGCACGTCGATCGTGCCCTTGGAGATCTGGACACCGCGAATCGCCTCGATCTCGGCGCGCGTCACCGGCTCGTGATAGGCGATGATCGCCAGCGTCTCGATGCCGGCGCGGCTCAGCTTGCGGCTGTCCTCGCGATCCCGCCGCAACAGATGGGCGAGATCGGCCGCCGTCTGGAAATGCCAGCGCCCGCCGCGTTCGACCAGTTCGATCCCCCGCCCGGCATAATGCGCGGAAAGCGTCGCCAGCACATCGGACACGCCGATCCCGGGCCCCACCTGCAGGCGAATCTCCTCGATCGTGAGCGGCGCTTCGGCAGCGAACAGAACAGCCTCGACCGCGCGGACCGGATCGTCCGGCCCGATCATGGCTGCGCCGCCCGCAGATAGAGCGGCGCGAACGGCGCCTGCTGGCGCAGCTCGATGCGCCCCTGCCGCGCGAGCTCGAGCGCGGCGAGAAACGAGGACGCCAGTGCCGAACGCCGATAGCTGCCCCGCGCGCCATCCGGCAGGAAGCTTTCGATCGTGCGCCAGTCGATGTCCACGCCGATCAGCCCGGACACGCGCGCGATCGCCTCTTCCAGCGTCATCACATCACGCTGTGCCACCACGTGCATCACCGGCCGGGTGCGTGCGCTGATCCGGCCATAAGCGGCGATCAGGTCATAGAGTTCGACGTTCCACCGCGCCTGGCGGACGACGCGCAGCCCCTCCGGCGCACCGCGTGGAAACACATCGCGGCCCATGCGATCGCGCGCGATCAGCCGCGCGCCCGCCTCGCGCATCGCATTCAGCCGTTCGAGCCGGAGCTGCAGCCGCAGCGCCAGTTCCTCCGGGCTCGGCGATTCCTCCGGGTTGCGCGGCAGCAACAGCGCCGATTTCAGATAGGCGAGCCACGCCGCCATCACCAGATAATCAGCCGCCACTTCCAGCTTCAGCGCACGCGCCTCGCCCATATAGCGCAGATATTGTTCGACCAGTTCGAGGATTGAAATCCGGCGCAGGTCCACCTTCTGCGTGCGGGCAAGCGCCAGCAACAGATCGAGCGGCCCTTCCCAGCCCTCGACCTCGATCGTCAGGATGTCGTCGCCCGCCTCGCTCACCATCGGAGTTAAGCAGAGGCGCCGGGCGCTGTCATGCCCCGCGCGTGCTTATGCCAGCGCCAGCAGCGCGTCGCGCGTCTCGAGCAGCGCGGCCATCTCGGCATCCTCCGGCCCGTCGGCGATCGTCGCCATCGCCCGCTCAAGCCGCTGCCGGCACGCATCGGACGCATCGGGCAGCGTCGCGGCAATATCGATCATCTCCGGCATCCGTGCCCAGCAGTCGAGCACCACGTCGCAGCCGGCGGCAATCGCGCCGGCCGCCTTTTCGGCAGGCGTACCGCTCAGCGCCTTCATGTCGATATCGTCGCTGAACAACAGGCCGTCAAAGCCGATCCGGCCGCGAATGATCTCGCCGATCACGCGCGGCGACAGCGTCGCCGGGCGATCCGCGTCCCACGCCTCGAACACGACATGCGCCGTCATGCCCATCGGCGCGTCGGCCAGTCGTGCGAACGGCGCGATGTCGTCGGCCAGCGCCGTCTCGTCGGCAGCAACCCGTGGGAGCGTCAGATGGCTGTCGACCAGCGCGCGGCCATGCCCGGGCATGTGCTTGACGACGCCAACCACGCCGCCGCGACGCAGCCCGTCGAGCATCGCCTGCCCGAGCGCGGCGACGCGCATCGGCTCGCCGCCCAGCGCGCGGTCGCCGATCGCATCGGTAACGTCGGGCTGGCGGACATCGAGCAGCGGTGCGCAATCGACTGTCACGCCGACGGCATTCAGCATCCGCCCCAGCGCCTGCCCGTTCACGCGCGCCGCCTCGATCGCGGAAATCGGCGCCTTGTCGTACAGCGCGTCGAAAGCCGCGCCGGCTGGAAATGCCGGCCACACCGGTGGCTGCATCCGCGCGACGCGCCCGCCTTCCTGGTCGATCAGGATCGGCAGGTCGGCCCGGCCGCTCAGCTCGCGCAAGCTATCGGTCAATGCCAGCATCTGCGCGGGATCGCCGCAGTTGCGCTTGAACAGGATGTAGCCGAGCGGGTTCGCCTCACGAAAGAAGGCGCGCTCCTCGTCGCTCAGCGCCAGTCCGGCGATACCAAAAATGACAGGCTTCATCGCGCCTGCCTAGCGGATCACGGCGCGGGCGCAAATGCCCCGCTGCACCGACCCCGCCCCTTCAGCTCGCTACGAAGCAGCGCTCACCCGCCACCTTCAGGCGCCCGCAGATCTCACGGGCCTGGCCGTTGCTGCCGGTATTGACGCGCAGCCGGTAGAAGGTCTTGCCGGCCGGATCGACATAGCGCTCCACCGATTTGCCGAACGGCTCGAGATACGCAAACCGCTTGGCCAGCCGCACCCATGCGATATTTGCCGCGCCCTCGCTCGGAAAGGCGCCAAGCTGGACCAGCGATCCCGATCCCGCACCCAGCGATGGCCCGTCGGGCGCCTTCGTCGCACGCGACAGGGTCGCGATCGGTTCGGCCTTGGGCAGCGGAATGGTGGCGCGATTCGTCGGCTGCGTCGGCGCCTTGGCCGGCTTCGGCGCGATCCGTCCTTCGACGGGCGCCTCGGGGAGCGCGGCGACATTGATGCTGGCGTTGCTCGCGGCGCCCTGGCTGGTGCGGAACACCGTGTCGCCTTCGCCGTCCACGCGCATGCCGCCCGGTTCCTCGGGCTTGATCTTGTAGTCGCCGGGCGGCGCCGGGATCAATTCGCCATTGCCGCCCTGCCCCCCCTGTGTCCGGTGCCACACGAGCAGCGCGGCGACCGCACCGAGCAGGATCAGCCCCGCGAAGACGAGCAGGAACACGCGCCCGCGACGCGGCTCCTCATATGCATCCTCGACCGTTTCCAGCCAGGGAAGGCGCTCGTCGGAATCGTACCTGCCGTCGGCACCAATGCCCATCGCTTCACATCTCCTCGGCGGCCTCGACGCCGATCAGCGTGAGCCCATTTGATATGATTTGCCCGATCGCCCTGCCCAGCGAAAGCCGCGCCCGGGTCCGCGCCGGCTGCTCGGGATCGACGATCCGGCCGGCGGGCTCCAGAAAGCAGCGATCATGCACGGCCAGATACCCGATCGACAAGTCGCTGATAAAGCCGGCGATCCTCTCGGGCGCCGCATGCAATGCGGCCTGATCGAGAATCGCCGGAAACCATGCGGCGCTACGCACCACCGCATGCTCGTCTGTGTCAAGCAGGGACAGGTCTTCGGGGCTTGCATCGCCCAGCCCGCACTCCTGGGCATGGCGGTCGTTCCGGGCGATCCGGGCGGAGACATAATGCACCGCCAGCACGCGATTTCGCGCAGACAGGTCGAGCAGGCGCGCCATATCGATCGAAATCGGACGCGCGGCAGCGTCCATCAGCATTGCGTGGCGAAGCAGGTCTGCGCCAGCGAGCGCGAGCGCGTCATCCAGCCCGATTGGCGCGTCCCGCAACTTCAGTTCGACCGGGCCAGCCGCCGGAACAGCCATCACGCCATCGGCTGCCGCCGGCGCCGTCGGCGCACCAGCAAAGTCGATCATCCGCGCGATCGAAGCGGCAACGGCCGCCGAGCGAAAATCGTGCGGCGCGGCAGTCGTGACGGTGGGTTGCAGATGCCCGATCGACTCACGCGCGCCATAACGGTTTCCCGCCGCTGCGATCACCGACAATTCTGACAGCAGCGCCGCATCGGCGATCCTGACGTTGACGAAACCGGGCGTCGCAATCGTTGCCGCGGCGATATCCGGGGACATCCGCATCGCATCGGCGATCGCCGCCGCGATCGCCATCGACTCACCAGCGCCGGCCGCGGCGAGCAGCATCGCCGCATTGATCGCCAGATCGCCGTTGCGCTCGCCCCGAACGGGCGAAAGCGTCACCCTTTCCGCGCACCAACCGGCAGGTGCCAGCGGCTCGATGGCGGCAGTCAGCCGCGCGATCAGGCGTGCGTGAAGCGACATGGGCGAACAGGCAAAGGCACGCGGTTCCTTTGGCGCAGTTGCCGCGCTGCGTCACCTATGGGCGACGTCAAAGCGCCCCAACATGGGGCGATTGCGTTCACTGCAACCTTGAGTACCGATCTTTGCGGTTGCCGATCATGGTGCGTTGCAACATTTTTGGTCGCAAGAACACAAGAAGGATGCCGATCTGGCTCTTTTCGCATCACGAAGGAGAAAGATCGTGACCCGTTTTCTGATTGCTGTCGCCGCCACGCTTTTCGTTGCAACGCCCGCCTTCGCCAAGGATGACGAGCGTAGCTTCACCCGCGATGGCGTGACCTATGTCTACACCTCGACCACCAAGGGCAATGCCCAGATCCTCGAGGGCGTCGCCAAGCCGGACAACGCGAAGTTCCGCCTCGTCGTCCGCAATGGCTGGGTCGAAGGCGTCGCCGCCGGTTCGCGCGTCTCGTTCCGCGTGCCGGAGCAGAAGGAAATCCAGCTCGCCCAGCGCTGAGCCTTCCGCACCAAAAGATCAAACCCCGCGGCCGCCTGGGCGACCGCGGGGTTTTTTCATGGGCCGGCAGGCCAGGCTCAGGGGGGGGCGTCTTACTCCTGTCCAGTGGCGAGTGCAGCGCCACCGGTCTGCCGGTCCATGATCTTGTTCGCTTCTTCCACGCGCTTGGCGGGCATCATGCCCTTGCCTGCCTGGTGATGGTGCCTTGCCTCGGTCGGCGCGCGATCACGCATGCGCCAGGTCACGACATGGCTCTTGCCCGCCGGCATCCAGACACGCTGGTGCGTTTCGTGCAGCGACTGCGCGGCGGCAGGCATTGCTACAATCGTCGTCGCCAGAGCAAGTGCAACAAGCTTCACGTTGGCGTCCTCTTCCAAATCCCGTTGAACAGGATTTAGCAACGCCGGTTTGCCGTCGACTTGCTCCTCAGTAACAAAGCGTTTCTTGCAAAGACCAGGCCACCCAGCAACACTTTGTTACAGTCCCGCCATCAATCAGCCACACGGCGCTGGGAGGATTTGATTTCCGGAAGGATAGTTATCCCACGCAGGTGCTGCGCGAGAGATGGGTGCCGTCCGGACGCAGGAAGGAACATTCGCCAAATAAAGGGGAATGTTCATGAAAAATTATCTGGGCGCGGCATTGTTGTTGCTCGCCACCACCTCTCCCACGCTCGCCCAGGAAGCCGAGCCCGCTCCCCCGGTTACCGTTTCCGGCAGCGTGGCGCTTGTTTCTGACTATCGCTTCCGCGGCGTTTCTCAGACCGACGAGGAAATGGCCGTGCAGGGCGGCCTCACCGTTTCGCACAAGAGCGGCCTTTACGGCGCGGTCTGGGCCTCGAATCTGGCCGGCTGGGGTACGTTCGGCGGATCGAACACGGAACTCGATCTCGTCGGCGGGTTCAAGACACCGCTCACCGATGCCGTTTCGCTGGACGTCGGCCTCACCTGGTACATGTATCCGGGCGGCGCATCGAAGACCGACTTTGCCGAACCCTATGTCAAGCTGAGCGGCACGGTGGGGCCTGTGTCGGCGCTGGTCGGCGTGGCCTATGCACCATCGCAGCAGGCGCTGGGCAACTGGAGCGCGACCCCTGAAAGCCGTGAAGGCGACAAGGAAGACAATTTCTACATTTGGGGCGATGTCAGCACCGGCGTTCCCAACACACCGGTCACGGTGAAGGCGCATCTCGGCTATTCGGACGGCAATCCCGGACTCGGCCCGAACGGCACCAGCGTTGCGCCAACGGGTAGCTATGCCGATTGGCTGATCGGCGCCGATCTCGCACTCGGGCCAGTGGTGCTTGGCGTCGCCTATGTCGATACCAGCATCACGCGTGCAGATAGCGCCTATCTACTGCCCAATTTCGCCAGCACCAAGGACGGCTCGTCGATTGCCGCCGGCCAGGTGGTGTTCTCGGTCAGCGCCGCCTTCTGAGGCTGGTCAGAATGCGTCGGGAAGATCGATGTCGCCCAGGATCTCGCGATAGCGGGCAATGGCGTAGCGGTCGGTCATCCCGGCGATGAAATCGGCGATGTGGCGGCTGCGCGCAGGTTCGTCCGCGGGCACCGCTGCACGCCATTCCGGCGGCATCAGCGCCGGATCGGCGGCATAGGCATCGAACAGGCCGGAGACC
The DNA here is from genome assembly GCF_054489705.1 of Sphingomonas sp. RS6. NCBI lineage: Bacteria > Pseudomonadati > Pseudomonadota > Alphaproteobacteria > Sphingomonadales > Sphingomonadaceae > Sphingomonas > Sphingomonas sp. RS6. The sequence continues at coordinate 93,709 of NZ_JBTMWM010000010.1, read as the reverse complement.
ACCCGGCGCGCCGATTCGGCAGCCGCCAGCTGGCTGGGATGGTGGTACAGGTTGGCGTACATGAACCGCTTCAGCTCGCGTTCGTCCTCGCGCATCGCATCGGAAAACCCGGACAGGCATTCGCCGGCGGCGCGAACGTCGTCCACGGTTTCCACGCCCGAACGCGTGATCCGCGACCGGGTCTCGCGCATCAGATCGTTTACCATCGCGCCGATCTGCGACCGCGTCAGCTCACCGGTCAGCCGCTTCGCCGGTACGCCGGGAAAGCGCGCCTCGACATTGCGCCATGCCGCCGCGATCATCGGAACGGACAAGAGCTGATCCAGCGTCAACAGCCCCGCGCGCAACCCGTCGTCAATATCGTGATTGTCATAGGCAATGTCGTCGGCGATCGCGGCCACCTGCGCCTCGAGCGACGGCCAGCTGTCGAGTTCGAGCGGAAATTCGCGGTCCGCCGCCGCAAGCGCCCATTGCGGCTGGGCGATTGGGCCGTTGTGTTTGGCAAGCCCCTCCAGCGTGTCCCAGGTGAGGTTCAGGCCGTCCCAGCCCGGATAGGGGCGTTCGAGAAGCGTCAGCGTGCGCAGCGTGTGTCCGTTGTGGTCGAACCCGCCCTTGCCGGCCAGCGCCGCCTCCAGCGCATCTTCGCCAGCATGCCCGAACGGCGGATGGCCGATGTCGTGCGCGAGGCACAGCGCCTCGGTAAGGTCCTCGTTAAGGCCGAGCGTTCGGGCAATGGCCCGCCCGATCTGCGCGACTTCCAGGCTGTGCGTCAGCCGCACGCGGAAATGATCGCCGTCCGGTGCCATGAACACCTGCGTCTTGTGGCGTAGCCGGCGGAAACTGATCGAATGGATGATGCGATCACGGTCCCGCTGGAACGCGTCGCGCGGGCCGCGTGCGCCGCCGCCGGTTTCGGGATGGCGACGGCCGCGGGATTGTCCGGGCAGACAGGCCCAGGAAGAATAAGCTTTCACGCCGGCTCCCCTAGCGCGTCACGCACCGCTTGTCGAAGGGTCAGGGTGCGAGCCGCGTCACCTTCTGGCCGGGTTCGCTCGTGAACACGAACGCCGAAACGCCTTGCTTCGCCAGCATGTTGACGAAGGTCTGCGCCTCGTCGGCGGTCTTGAACGGGCCGGTGAGCAGCCGGTTGGTCGCCCGCAACGGGGTCCACCAGCCGGACTTACCCTTGAATGCAGCCGGCGCCTTGGCGACGACCGCCTTCCACGCTCGCGGCAGCATCGTCTCGTTGGCGCCGCCCGCGACCTGAACCCAGACGCGCGCCGGATCGGCTTTGGCCAGATCGGGCTTCTTGGGCGCCGGCTTCCTGGGTGCGGGCTTGGCCGCGACGGGCTCCGCCTTTGGCGGGGGCGCCTTTGCGACCGGCTCGGCGCGGCCCGCCGCCACGACAGGCCCGGTCGCCTTTGTCGCGGGTGCCGCCTGCTGGGCCACGGATGCTTGCGGAGGACGTCGCGTCAATTCCAGCTCCTCGCCCGGAATCGTGATGCCCGACATGATCGACGCGAGCGCACTCGCCTCCGCAGGCGTTCTTGCGGGCCGCTGCAGCGGGGGGGACGCAAGCGCTGGTGCTGGGCGAGTGGCGACCGCTGCCGGCGCTGGCGTTGGCCTCGGCGCCGGGGCCTGAGCTGTCTCGATCGGGCGCCCCGCTGCGGGTGCCTCCGCCGCCTTGCGGGGCGGGACGAGGGTGTTCGGCTCGGGTCGAGGGCTGGCGGCCACCGCCGGTCGCGCAGCCGGCGCAACTGCCGCTGCGGCCGGCGCTGTCGCTATCGTCCGCCCGCGTCGCCCAGATCCGCGTGTCGCGCCCGTGGCCGGTGCCGGGGGCACGACCGCCGCCTGAGCCGGCCTGATCTCAGGCGTATAGGGCGGCAAGGTTGGTGCCTGCCGCGCGTCCGCCAGCCTGGCCTTGCTCGGCGAAAGCTCGCCGAAATGCACGGCGAAGGCGCGATCCGCGGGCGGCATGCGCTCCAGCCGCCGGAAGAACGGCAGCATCTCCTTGCCCAGATTACCCGGCATCATCGTCGCAGCGATCTTCTCGGCACCCGCCGTGTCGCCGTTCATCGCGAGGATGAACGCCCGGGCCCGCCACGCCGGCCGATCTTGTGCCCGTACCAGTGGATCGAGTTCGCGCAGCGCGCCCGCCATGTCGCCGCTGATCCCGAGCGACAGTGCGTAGCGACGCACCACCTCGTCATTGCGCCGCTGCGAAAGCGCCAGCCGATAGTCGCGCTGCGCCAGAAGCGGCTGGCCGAGCAGATCATAGGCAAAGGCCCGATCGGCCGCATATTCGCGCGGATCGACGCCGCGCGCCTCCGCCTGCTGGAACAGGCGAAGCGCCTCGCCGGGCCGCTCCGTTCGCACCAGCACCGATGCTCGCCCGTTCAGGATGCGTGGATTGGTGGCATCCACCGCCTCGGCCCGCTGGAAAAAGGCGAGCGCCCCGGCATAGTCGCCCAGCCTGGTGCTCAGCTGACCGGCGGCGAGCAGCGCATCCACGTCGCGCGGGTTTTCGGCCAGCACGCGCATCTGGATGGCGAGCGCGTCGGCGAGCGGGTTGCGCTGCTGGACGATTTCGGTCTGCGCACCGGCGCTTGTCGCAGGCAACGCCACCACCGCGGCCGCGCCCAATAGCAGGGGAGAGAATCGGATCATGCCAAACCGGTTCTGCGCCGGGCGCACTGAACCGCCAATGAGCCGCCGCCCCCGGGCACGGCGAACCGGGCCCCGGAGGCGGCGAGCATGTTACTGATTGTTCTGGCTGCGCAGGAAGCGCGGGATGTCGAGCGGATCCTTCTCGTCTTCCTCGACCGCCTTGCTGCCGCGCGAAGCGGACGCCATCCGCTCGAACAGCGTACCGCCGCTCTTCGCGCGCGCCGGGCGGGCATCGCCGGCATCGTCGTCGCCGCCGGTCAGCCAGCGCCGACGTCCGGCCGGTGCCTCTGGTGCAGGGGTGGCGATCGGCTCGGGTGCAGGTGCCGGGTCCGGTACCATCGCCTCGGCGCCGAGCAGCAGTTCGTCAGGCTCTTCTGCGGGCGGCGGCGCCGCCGGCTCCTGGCTCAGCGGCTGCGGTTCGGCAGCGGGCACGGGCGCCGCGATTTCGGGTTCCGCGCTGACGTCGGGCTCGGCCGCAACGTTCGGCGTCGGCGTCGACGCCGGTGCGGGCTCGACCGAAGGGCTGCGACGCGGCGTGGAGAAGGAAAAGACACGCGGCTGCTCGGTCGGTGCCGGGCGGTTCTCGGCGCTCGCATCGATGCCGGTAGCGACCACCGACACGCGGATGCGGCCTTCCAGCTCCGGGTTGAATGCCGAACCCCAGATGATGTTGGCATCGGGATCGACCAGTTCGCGGATATGGTTCGCGGCTTCGTCCACCTCGAGCAGGCGCATGTCCTCGCCGCCGGTGATCGAGACGATCACGCCCTTGGCGCCGTTCATGCTCACACCGTCGAGCAGCGGGTTGGCGATCGCCTTCTGCGCGGCGACGAGCGCGCGGTCGTCGCCGTCCGCCTCGCCGGTGCCCATCATCGCCTTGCCCATTTCCTGCATCACCGAGCGGACGTCGGCGAAGTCGAGGTTGATGAGGCCGGGCATGACCATCAAGTCGGTGATGCCGCGCACGCCCTGCTGCAGCACCTCGTCGGCCATCTCGAACGCTTCCTTGAAGGTCGTGTTCGCGTTGGCGATCAGGAAGAGGTTCTGGTTCGGGATAACGATCAGCGTGTCGACATACTTCTGCAGCTCATCGATGCCGGCCTCGGCCGATTGCGCGCGGCGCTTGCCTTCGAACGCGAACGGCTTGGTGACGACGCCGACGGTCAGGATGCCCATGTCGCGCGCGGCCTTGGCGATCACCGGCGCCGCGCCGGTGCCGGTGCCGCCGCCCATGCCGGCGGCGATGAAGCACATATGCGCGCCTTCGAGCGACTTCTGGACCTGCTCGATCGTCTCCTCGGCCGCCGCACGGCCGATCTCGGGCCGCGATCCGGCACCCAGCCCCTGCGTGATCTTCGCGCCCAGCTGGATGCGCTGCGGTGCGCTCGACTGCTTCAGCGCCTGCGCATCGGTGTTGGCGACCAGGAACTCGACGCCCTGAACCTCGGCACGGATCATGTTGGCGATGGCGTTGCCACCCGCGCCACCGACGCCGATCACGGTGATCTTGGGCGTCAGCTCGTCCACGTCGGGCGGAAGGAAATCGATACTCATTCTATGGTCTCCCGAGGCTGCACGTCGGCGACGACGCACTGCCGTTTATTCGTTTCTGCACGAAGCTGCGCCGCGACTCTAGCCCTAAGCGGGCTGCCGGACGCATTTCCTTAATAATTTGCCCGAAATGCCGCCATCAGCCGCTGCAACAGCGCGCTCGGATTGGTTCGCGTCACCATCTGATGCCGGCTCGGCTCCAGCGCGCGCAGATCGATCGGGTCGGCAGCTGCGAAATGCGCGAGCCCCGCCAGCGTCGAAAAGGCCGGTCCGCCATGCGCGTTCGGCAAGGCGATCAGGCCGCGCGGCCTGCCGACGCGGACCGAGCTGCCCAACGCCTGCTGCGCATAATCAGCGATGCCGGCCAGTTCGGCGCCGCCGCCCGTCAGCACGATCTGCCGCGCAACCGGCCCCAGAAAGCCCAGCTTCTTCAGTTCCTTCTGGATCTCGCCCGTCAGTCGTTCGAGCCGCTGGCGAATCACCGTGTTCAACGTCGCCTTGGTGATACGCGGCCCCTCCACGCCTTCCTCGGGCAGCGCCGGCGCGACTTCGATCATCTCGCGATTGTCGCGCGGGCTGACATTGGCCGAACCGTGGAAGCATTTGGTCCGCTCCGCCCATGCGCGCGCGGTGCCGAACGCGGCGGCGATATCGTCGGTGATGTCGGCCGACCCCATCGGAATCGACGCCAGCCCGGCAAGCACGCCTTGCGCGAAGACCGAGACGTTGGTCACGCCAGCACCGATCTCGACGAGTGCGACACCCAGTTCGCGCTCCTCCTCGGTCAGGCAGGCAAGCCCGGTCGCCACCGGCGCGGCGATGATCGAACGCACCTCAAGATGGGCTGACCGCACGCACAGATCGAGGTTGCGAACCGGCGAGCCGTCCGTCGCCACGACATGAACGTCGACGCCCAGCCGATCGGCGTGCAGCCCCAGCGGCCGCTTGACGCCGCCAAGCCCGTCGACCGTGTAGCGCGTCGGCTGTGCATGCAGCACCATCCTGCCCTGCGGGTCGATCGCATCGCGGCCGGCCTTGAGCAGGTCGTCGATATCGCTCTGTTCGACGCGATGCCCGCCCAGATCGGCCTCGAGCTTCACCACGCTTGACACCAGCCCGCCGGCCGAGAAGCTGACCCAGACGTCCTCGATGTTGAATCCGGCGATGCGCTCGGCCTGCTCCACGGCTTCGCGGATCGCGATTTCGGTCGCGTGCATGTCCGCGACATAGCCGCGCTTGACGCCCCGGCTCTCGCGCTGGCCGGTGCCCAGCACGATCAGCTGTCCGCCCTCGCCGCGCTGCGCGATCAGCGCCGATACCTTCGACGAACCGACGTCGAGCGCAGTGATAAGCCCTTCGGGTGCAACCTTCGCCATCGCCCGCTTATTCCCCCTGAACTTGCGTGCCGGCCATCGCCGGTTTCGCTTCCGCCGCTGCCGGCGCAATCGTGATGCTCGTCGGAACCGCCGCCACCGGCGCTTCGATCACGCCCTGGCGCCGCACAATCAACTTGCTTGGGTCGCGCATGTCAAATCCGAGATAGCCGCGACCGAGCAGACGCTGCGCGGCATCGATCTGAACGAACTTGCGCAGCGCGGCGATGCTCGCCGCCTCGCCTTCCGGCAGCTGCAATTTCTCGCCCGAGGTGAAGATGATGTCCCAGCGGCGATTGCCCACCCAGGTCACCGCCTTGACCAGCGGCTTCAGCGCCGGCTGCGTATCGAGCAGATGGCGGCGCGCGGGCTCCTGCGAATTGGCGTCCTCGCCGATCAGCAGCGGCAGGTTCGGCATCGCGGCGAGCGACACCGGCTCCAGCGGCACGCCGGTCGGATCGATCAGCATCAGTTGGCCGTGGTTCTGCCAGATAGCGGCGGGCGTGCGCTCGTCGATGGTGATCTGAAGCGTGCTGGGCAGCCGCCGAGACACGCGCGCGTCGCGTACCCAAGGGAATTTGAGCAGGCGATCGCGAACATCGTTGAGGTTGACGAGCGGCATCGCGCGCGAATCCTGATCGAGCACCTGATCGTAGACGGTGGCGCGATCCATACGCTTCAGCCCGTCGATCTGGATCTCGTCGACGCGCAGGCCGGCATCGCCGATCGCCTGAGCCACGCCCACGCCGATCATCTGCGGCACGCCCGCCCACACGCCGATGCCCAGCACCACCGCACCGACCGTGCCGACGATGCCCCAGGTGACGATCCGGTGGAGCGCGGCCGGCCCAAACGGCAGCCCGGCGATCGCCTGATCGACGATGCTCGGCCGGTTCGGGCGACGGCTCTTGCCGCGCGGCGCGGGCTTCGCGTTTCGCCGGGTGGTCGCGCGCTGCGCTTGGGCGGGCCTGCGGCTCACAATGCCTCCTCGACGATCCGTTGCACGAGGCTAGCATAGTCGATGCCCAGATGGCGCGCCTGTTCGGGCACCAGGCTGAGCAGGGTCATGCCGGGCTGGGTATTGACCTCGAGCAGGAACAGCCCATCAACGCCCTGCGTATCGTCCCAGCGGAAATCGGCGCGCGAGGCGCCCTTGCAGCCGAGCAGCCGGTGCGCGTCGAGCGCGATCCGCTTGCACGCCTCGGCCACCTCGTCCGGGATCTGCGCCGGGAAGACATGCTCGGTCAGCCCGTCGGTGTACTTGGACTCATAGTCGTAGAAGCCGCTCTTGGGCTTGAGCTCGGTCACGCCCAGCGCCTGGTCGCCCAGCACCGCCGTGGTCAGCTCGCGCCCGCGGATGAACGGTTCGGCGAGCAGTGCGTCGAACTCCTGCCAGGGACCGCGGGCATCCGGGTGGATCGGATTGCCGACATTGCTCTCGGCGGTGACGATCGCCACGCCCACCGACGAGCCCTCGTTGACCGGCTTGAGGACATAGGGACGCGGCAGCGGATCCTGCCGGTACAGCTCCTCGCGCGACACCATCCGCCCGCCGGGCATCGGGATGCCGTGCGGCACCAGCGCCTGCTTGGTCAGCTGCTTGTCGATTGCGATCACCGAGGTGACCATACCCGAGTGGGTATAGCGGATGCCCATCAGGTCGAGCATGCCCTGCACGCTGCCATCCTCGCCCGGCGTGCCGTGGAGGGCGTTGAACACCACGTCCGGCTTGGCTTCGGCGAGCTTGGCGGCGACGTTCCGGTCCAGGTCGATCCGGGTGACGCGGTAGCCGAGGCTCTCCAGCGCATCCGCGACGCCGGCGCCTGACATCAGCGACACTTCGCGCTCGGCCGACCAGCCGCCCATTAGCACGGCGATGTGGAGAGCTTGCGTCATGCCAATCCTCCCCGGCACGGGGAGGGGGACCAAGGCGCGAAGCGGCTTGGTGGAGGGGGCGTGAGGCAAGGGAGTTCGGCGCGAAGAGCCCCCTCCACCACGCGGCTGTGCCGCGCGGTCCCCCTCCCCGTACCGGGGAGGATCTTGGACCGCCTCTTCACTTCGCCACTCCCACGCGCTGAATCTCCCATTCCAGTTCCACGCCCGACTGCGCCTTGACCCGCGCGCGGACGTCCTCGCCCAGCGCCTCGATATCGGCGCTGGTCGCTTCCCCCAGGTTGAGGAGGAAGTTGCAATGCTTCTCGCTCACCTGCGCGTCACCGCGACGAAGGCCCCGGCAGCCGGCCGCATCGACCAGCGCCCAGGCCTTGTGGCCTTCCGGGTTCTTGAAGGTCGAGCCGCCGGTCTTCGAGCGCAACGGCTGCGATTCCTCGCGCGCTGCGGCGATGCGGTCCATCTCGGCCTGGATGTCGTCCGAGGCCTTGGGGAAGCCGCGGAAACTGGCGCTGACCACGATCGCGCCCTCCGGCAGATTGCTGTGGCGATAGGTGTAGCCGAGATCGGCATTGGCCAGCACGCGGCGTTCGCCGGAGCGCAGCACGACCTCGCACTCGACGAGGATATCGCAGGTCTCGCGGCCATAGGCGCCGCCGTTCATCCGCACGAAACCGCCGACGGTGCCGGGGATCGAGCGCAGGAACTCGATGCCGCCAATGCCCCAGTCACGGGCCTTGGACGAGACGAGGATGCCCGAGGCGCCGCCGCCGCAGCGCAGGGTTGTGTCGTCCAGCTGCTCGACGGCGGCGAAGGCCTTGCCGAGGCGGATCACCACGCCGGGCACGCCGCCATCGCGGACGATCATGTTCGAGCCGAGGCCGAGGCCCATCACCGGCGTGGCGGGATCGAGGTCGACGAGGAAGCTGGCGAGGTCGTCGGCATCAGCCGGTTCAAACAGCCACTCCGCCGCACCGCCGCTCTTGAACCACACCAGCGGGGCGAGCGGGGCGTTCGGGGTAAGTCTGCCGCGAACGGGGGGCATGTTCACAGGCCGCGCTCCAGCACGCAAATTCCTCCCCGGGCGAAGCTCGGGGAGGGGGACCGCCGCCGCAGGAGGTGGTGGAGGGGCCGAGCCGTCAGGCGCGGAGCACGCTGCAACGGAAGGCCACCGCCGCTGGCGCGGCGGCCCCTCCACCACGCTGCTGCGCAGCGCGGTCCCCCTCCCCTGCGTTCGCAGGGGAGGATCGGGTTCGTCGCCAAGCTCACGCATCCCCCCGCGCAGCCGCGATCGCTGGCGCAAGACCCGCCGCCCACTTCGTGATGTCCCCCGCCCCGAGGCACACGACCATGTCACCCTCGCGCACGACACCGCTTAACGCCCCCGCCAGCGCGCTCGCGTCGGTCGTCGCCGCCACCGCGCGGTGCCCGCGATGCGAGATCTGCTCGACCAGCGCATCGGCATGAACGCCCTCGATCGGCGCCTCGCCCGCCGGATAGACCGGCGCCACATACACCATGTCGGCGTCGTTGAACGCCTGGGCGAACTCGTCCATCAGATTGCCCAGCCGCGAATAGCGGTGCGGCTGCACCACCGCGATCACCCGGCCGCGCGTGCTCTCGCGCGCCGCCGCCAGTACCGCGCGGATCTCCACCGGGTGGTGCCCATAATCGTCGATGATCGCCGCGCCCGCGACTTCGCCGACCTTGGTGAAGCGCCGCTTGACCCCGCCGAACTTGGCGAAACCCTGCTGGATCGTCGCATCCGGAATGCCGAGCTCCAGCGCCACGCCGATCGCGGCCAGCGCGTTCTGGACATTGTGGCGGCCCGGCATCGGCAGCTCGATATTCTCGATCGAGCGGGTGGTGCCGTCGCGGTTGCGGATGATCGCCTCGAACCGGTTGCCCCCGGCATGCGGCGTCACGTTCACGCCGCGCACATCGGCGCTGGCAGCGAAGCCATAGGTGACGATCCGCCGGTCGCGAACGCGCGGGATGATCGCCTGCACTTCCGGGTGATCGAGGCAGAGCAGCGCCGCGCCGTAGAAGGGCACATTCTCGACGAACTCGACGAACGCCGCCTTGACCTTCTCGAACGAGCCATAATGGTCGAGATGCTCGGGATCGATATTGGTGACGATCGCATAGGTGCCGTCGAGCCGCAGGAAGCTGCCGTCGCTCTCATCGGCCTCCACGACCATCCAGTCGCTGTCGCCCAGACGGGCGTTGGAGCCGTACTGGTTGATGATCCCGCCATTGATCACGGTCGGGTCCACCCCGCCCGCGTCGAGCAGCGCCGCGACCATTGAGGTGGTCGTCGTCTTGCCGTGGGTGCCCGCCACCGCGATGGTGGACTTGAGCCGCATCAGCTCGGCGAGCATCTCGGCGCGGCGCACCACGGGGATGCGGTTCTGATAGGCCGCTTCCACCTCGGGGTTGGTGCGGACGATCGCGGTGGAGACCACCACCACCGCCGCCTCGCCCAGATTCTCGGCGGCATGGCCGATCGTCACCGGAATGCCGCGATCGCGCAGGCCCTGGACGACGTAGCTATCGGCGACGTCCGAGCCCTGCACCTTGTAGCCGAGGTTATGCATCACCTCGGCGATGCCCGACATGCCGATGCCGCCGATGCCGACGAAGTGAATGGTACCGATGTCGGTGGCGACGCCCTTCATGCGTTCGAAATCCTCATGCGAAAGCCGGCTTGGTCCTGATGGTGGTCCGGGTGCGTCCGGCGGGCGCCCGCGGCGCGTGGATCGATTCCACCAGATCGGCCAGATCGCTCGCAGCGTTCGGCCGGCCACAGCCCCGCGCCCGTGCTGCGGCATTTTCCAGCGCCTGTGTGTCGAGGCCCAGCTTCTGCATCTGCTTGGCCAGTTCGGTTGCGGTGAAGGCGCGCTGCGGGATCGTGCGGGCGCCGCCCGCTGCGGTGATCTCGCGCGCATTTGCGGTCTGGTGATCGTCGGTCGCGCTGGGCAGCGGCACCAGGATCGCCGGGCGGCCCGCCGCCGTCAGCTCGGAAATCGTCGACGCACCTGCCCGTGCAATCACGACATGCGCCCAGGCCAGATGCTCGGGCAGGTCAGGCAGATAGGTGGCGATCTCCGCAGGAATTTCGTGGGCCTGATATTTGGCGCGCACCATCTCGATGTCCTCAACCCGCGCCTGATGCGTCACCTGCAGCCGGCGCCGGAAATGCACCGGCAGCAGCGCGAGCCCGTCGGGCACCACCTGGCTCAGGATCGACGCGCCCTGGCTGCCGCCGGTCACCAGCACGCGGAAGATGCCGTCCTCCTCCAGAATCGGGTAGGGCCGGTTGCGAAGCGCCAGCACCGCCTCGCGCACGGGGTTGCCCACCAGATGCGTCTTGGCGGCCCAACCGGGCTTCATCCGCTCGACCTCGCCATAGGAGGTTGCGATCGCATTCACCCTGCCAGCGACAAACCGGTTGACCCGGCCCAGCACGGCATTCTGCTCGTGAACGATCGTCGGGATGCCGGCGCGAAACGCTGCGAGCAGCGCCGGAAAGGCGGGATAGCCGCCGAACCCGATCACTGCAGAGGGCATCATCTCGCGATACAGCTTCAGCGCCATCGCGCGCCCCGCCATCATCTTGCGCGACGCCTTCAGATAGCCGAGCAGCCCGCCGCCCAGCCGGCCCGCCGGGAGTACATGCGTCTCCACATCCTCGAACAGGCCGGGGAAGCGCACGCCGCGATCGTCGCTCACCAGCGCAACATGGTGTCCGCGCGCGGCCAGTTCGGCAGCGAGCGCTGCGGCGGGCACCATATGCCCACCCGTGCCCCCGGCGGCGAGGACGTAACTGCGCGGTTCGGTCATGCGTTGCTCCAGCGAGCGCTAAAGGACGAGCGCTTCAAATACGGGTTTCGCCGCGTGAAAGCGAGCAATAGCCCATAGCCGATCGACAACGCGATCATCGACGATCCACCATAGCTGACAAAGGGCAAGGTCATCCCCTTGGACGGGGCGATGCCGGTGTTCACCGCCATGTTGATCAGCGCCTGCACGCCGAACTGCGCCGCCAGCCCGGCCGCTGCGAGCAGCCGGAACGGGTCTTCCTCGTCGAGCAGCTTCATCAGCACGCGGACGACGATGGCGAGATACAGCAGCGCGATCACCGCGCAGGCGATCAGCCCGAACTCCTCGCCGATCACCGCGAAGATATAGTCGGTATGCGCCTCTGGCAGGCGGAACTTGATCTGGCCGCTGCCCGGCCCCGCGCCGAACAGGCCGCCGGCGGTCAGCGTGTCGTGCGCCATTTCAACCTGGTACCGATCGGCGAGCGCCGCTTCCTTGGTGGGAAACAGGAAATTGTCGATGCGGGTACGCGCGGTGCCGTAGAAGAGATAGGCCGCAACAACGCCGCCGACCGCGACGCCGCCCAGCCCCGCGATCGCCGCGGGCGAAATGCCGGAGAGCATCAGCAGGATCACCCACACCGTGCCGAACAGGATAGTCTGCCCGAAATCGGGCTGGAGCATCAGCAGCACCGCGATCAGCGCGGTCATCGCGCCGGTGACGATCGTCACCGGCAGCTCGGGGTCCTTGGCGCGAAACGAGAGGATCCAGGCGGTCGAGACGATGAACAGCGGCTTCAGGAATTCCGATGGCTGCAGGTCCGAAATGCCCAGGCTGATCCAGCGCTTCGCACCATTCACCTCATGCCCGATCACCGGCAGCAACATCATCAGCAGCAGGAAGAATATCGCGCCGGCAACCGACAGTCGTCGGGCCAGCGTCGTCGGCAGCATCGATACGGTGATCAGCACCGGAACCGACACGCACACCCACATCAGCTGCCGCCAGAAATAATACATCGCCGGCACGACATGCGACGCGCCCGAGTAACGCCGCGCCGTCGCGGGCGACCCCGCCGCCACCGCCACCAAACCGATCGCGATCAACAGCAGCGCGAGCAGCAGCAGCACCCGGTCAACTTCCCAGAACCACATCCCCGCCCGCGACCTACTGGCGCGATTGAGCTGGTTGGGAAGACGGGGCAACGCGCCCTTCAGATCATTGGCGTCGTCAGCAGCGCGGCTCACCCGAGCCCCTCCACCGCAGCGCGGAACGCATCGCCGCGCGCCTCGAAATCGCGAAATTGGTCGAACGAGGCGCACGCCGGCGACAGCAACACCACCTCACCCGGCTGGGCCTGAGCGGCGGCCTCGCGCACGGCCGCCTCCAGCGTACCCGCCTGCTCGACCGGCATCTCGCCTTCGAGCAACCGGGCGAACAACGGCCCCGCCTCACCGATCGTATAGGCGCGCACGACATGGCCGAAGCCGGGGCGGCACGCCTCCAGGCTGTCGGTCTTGGCGACGCCGCCGAGGATCCAGTGGATGCGCGGGAACGCCGCCAGCGCCGGCGCGGCCGATTCCGGGTTGGTCGCCTTGCTGTCGTTGACGAAGGTGACGCCATTCCGCGTCGCAATCCGCTCCATCCGGTGCGGCAGCCCGGGGAAACTCTCGAGCCCCTTGTCGATCGCGGCGCAGTCGATGCCCAGCGCCTCGCAGGCGGCGATCGCGGCAATCGCGTTCTGGGCGTTGTGCGGTCCCTGCAGCGCCGGCCAGCGCGACTGGTCCATGCACACGCCCGGCGCGATCCTGGTCACGTCCTCGCTGCGGCCGGAGAGCGCCACCTGCCGGGCGATATCGGCTGAGGCCGCATCGCCGATGCCAATCACTGCCGCATGGCCCTTGGACTGCATCGCGAACAGCCGCGCCTTGGACGCGGCATAGCCCTCGAACCCATCATAGCGATCGAGATGGTCGGGGGTGATGTTCAGCAGCACCGCGACGTCGCAGTCGAGGCTGTGGGTCAGGTCGATCTGGTAGCTCGAAAGCTCAAGGACGTAGATGCCGCCCTCCGGCAGCGGGTCCTGCCCCAGGATCGGCAGGCCGATATTGCCGCCGAGTCGCGTGGGGATACCGGCCGTCTCGATGATGTGATGGATCAGCGCGGTGGTGGTCGACTTGCCGTTGGTGCCGGTGATGCCGACCACGCGGTGGGCCGGCAGATCGGCGCGCGCCTGCGCGAACAGTTCGATATCGCCTATCAATGGCACGCCCGTTTCTCGTGCCACAGCCGCCAGCGGATGTCGGTTGAGCGGCACGCCCGGTGAGAATACGATGCCGTCCGCATCGATCTCAAGCCAGTCGGTGAAGTCGTCGACGAACAGCCCGTCGGCTTCCCCTGCGGTCTTTTGTACCGCCTCCCGAGCCACCTCATTCGAATCCCACGCCAGCACCTCCGCCCCGCTCGCCAGCAGCGCACGCACGGTCGCCGCACCCGAGCGTGCAAGCCCAAGCACCGCGAAGCGTTTGCCGCGCCAGGCGGGGCTGGTGATCACCGCAGCTTGAGCGTCGCCAGGCCGGCCAGCGCCAGCACGAAAGCGATGATCCAGAAACGGATCACCACGGTCGGCTCGGACCAGCCAAGCTGTTCGAAATGGTGATGGATCGGCGCCATGCGGAACACCCGCTTGCCGGTACGCTTGAAGAAGAACACCTGGATGATGACGCTCAGCGCCTCCATCACGAACAGGCCGCCGATGATGCCGAGCACCAGCTCATGGTGGGTGGTGACGGCGATGGTGCCGATCGCCCCGCCCAGCGCCAGGCTGCCGGTATCGCCCATGAACACCGCCGCCGGCGGCGCATTGAACCACAGGAACGCCAGCCCCGCCCCGATCATCGCCCCGCAGAAGATGGCGAGGTCACCCGCGCCCGGCACATGCGGAATGCCGAGGTACGTCGCGTAGATCTTGTTGCCCGCCAGGTACGCGATCAGCATGAACGCCATGCCCGCGATCACCACCGGCATCGTCGCCAACCCGTCGAGCCCGTCGGTCAGGTTCACCGCATTGCCGAACGCCACGATCGTGAAGGCGGCGAAGGCGATGTAGAAATAGCCCAGATCGGGGTGGATCCAGCTGAAAAAGGGCACGTAGAGCTGGGTATTGCCCTCGGCAAAGATGATGATCGCGCTGGCGATGCCGGCGATGATGAACTCGCCGATCAGCCGGATCTTGCCCGAAACGCCCGCCGTCTTCTGCTTCCGCACCTTGTCGTAATCGTCGAGGAAGCCGATCATGCCAAAGCCGAGCGTCACGAACATGCACGCCCAGACATAGGCGTTGCGCAAGTCCATCCAGATCAGCAGCGCCAGCGTCAGGCTGGTCAGGATCATCAGCCCACCCATCGTCGGCGTGCCGCGCTTGGCGAGGTGGCTCTGCGGCCCGTCCGAACGGATCGGCTGGCCCTTGCCCTGCCGCAGCCGCAGCCAGCCGATGAACTTCGGCCCGACCAGCAGGCCGAGCAGCAGCGCCGTCGCCACCGCGCCGCCGGTGCGGAACGACAGATAGCGGAAAAGATTGAACACGCCGGAAAAGCCCAGCTGTTCGGCGATCAGATAGAGCATGGTTGCCTTTCAGCCAGCGCCGCGACCAGGCTCGCCAGTCGCACGCCGTTGGATCCTTTTACGAGAACCGCGTCACCCGGTTGGAGCATCGATTCGAGCTGCGTCGTCGCAGCGGCTGCATCGGCCACATGGACGAAATCGATGCGGCCCTCAAGCGCTGCGGCAAGCGGCGCCGTCGCCTCGCCCACCAGAATGGCGCGTTCGACACCCGCTTCGACGATCGGCTCGGCCAGTTCGGCGTGCAGCGCATCGGACTGCGCGCCAAGCTCGCGCATTTCCCCGAGCACGGCGATGCGTCGGCCCGGCTCTTCGCGCAGCACCGCGAGCGTGGCGCGGACCGATCCGGGATTGGCGTTGTAGCTTTCGTCGATCACCAGCGCAATGCCGTCGCCGACCGGGACCTGCAGGCGGGCACCGCGCCCGGCCAGCCCGTCTAGATCGGCGAGCGCAAGGCCCGCCAGCTCCAGATCGGCGCCCACCGCATCGACGGCAGCCAGGATCGCCATCGCGTTTGACACCCAATGCGCGCCCGGCTGCGAAAGCGTGAAGCTCAGTTCGCGGTCGCCAAACCGCGCCATGACGAACGTGCCGCCGTTTCGCGCCCGCACCATCTCATTCGCGCGGTAGTCCGCGCCCTCGTTCAGGCCAAAGGTCACGATCCGCCCCGCATGGGGCCGGGCCGCGGCGATCAGCTGGTCGCGATAGGCGCTGTCGAACGGGACGATCGCCGTCCCGCCGGGCTCCAGCCCCTGGAATATTTCGCCCTTCGCATCGGCGATCGCCTCGACACTGTCGAAAAAGCCGAGATGCGCTGGCGCAATCGCGGTGACAATGGCGACATGCGGGCGAACGAGCCGGGTCAGTTGCGCCAGTTCGCCAGCATGGTTCATGCCCATCTCGAACACGCCGAACCGTGCCTCGCGCGGCATCCGCGCCAGGCTCAGCGGCACGCCGGTGTGGTTGTTGTAACTCTTGACCGATCGATGCGCGCCGCCGGGCTCGCTTCGCTCCAGCGCGGCGAACAGCGCCTCCTTGGTCCCGGTCTTGCCGACCGACCCGGTAACACCGATGATCTTCGCGGCCGAACGCGCGCGCGATGCAGCGCCGAGCGCATTCAGTGCCGCCGTCGTGTCGGCAACAAGCACGCTCGGGTGGCCGGTCGCATCCGATACCACGGCGCCGGCCGCGCCTTGCGCAAATGCCTGATCGAGAAAGCGGTGACCGTCGGTGCTTTCCCCTTTCAGCGCGAGGAACAGGTCGCCCGGCCCAACCTCCCGCGAATCGAACGCGACGCCGGAGACGGAAAAATCCGCGCTCGCGGTGCCTGTAGTCGCCGTAGCGACCTCAGCCGATGTCCAAAGCGGCAGGCCCGTCATGCCGCGCACTCCCTTGCAACCGAGACATCGTCGAACGGCAGCACCAGATCGCCGACCAGTTGCCCCTGCTCGTGCCCCTTGCCCGCGATCAGCACGATGTCCTGTGGCCCGGCCATGCGCAGCGCGGCGGCAATCGCCTCGCGCCTGTCGCCGATCTCGGCGGCGTCGGGCGCGCCTTTCAGGATCGCGCGGCGAATTTCGTCTGGATCTTCGCTGCGCGGATTGTCGTCGGTGACGATGACGACATCCGCGCCCGCCGCCGCCGCGCGGCCCATCGGCTCGCGCTTGCCGGCGTCACGGTCGCCGCCCGCACCGAATACCAGGATCAACCGTCCCGCCGCATGCGGCTTGAGCGCATCGATCGCCGCATCGAGCGCATCGGGCGTATGAGCATAATCGACATAAACCGGCGCTCCCGTCGCGGTGATCACCGCGCGCTCCAGCCGCCCGCGCACCGGCTGCAATCGGGCGAGGTTCGCGATGGTCGATGTGGCATCGCCGCCCGTCGCGATCACCAGCCCCGCAGCGGTCAGCGCATTGGCGACCTGATAGGCGCCAATCAGCGGCAGGGCGACGCGGCGGATCACGCCGTCCACCTCGATCTCGAGCTGCTGCCCCAGAAGCGACGGCACACGGCTCACCAGCCGCAGCGTCTTGCCATGCTCGCCCACGGTGATCAGCCGGTTGCCGCGCATCCGCGCCAGTTCCTCGACCTGCGGCGCATAGGGATCATCGGCCCACACCACCGCCGTGCCGTCCCGATCGAGCACGTCCGCGAACAACCGCATCTTTGCGCAGAAATAGGCCGCCATGTCGCCGTGATAATCGAGGTGATCACGGCTCAGATTGGTGAAGGCGGCGGCGCGCACCGGCAGCCCCTCGGTGCGGTATTGCGACAGTCCGTGCGACGATGCCTCGAACGCCACATGGCTCACGCCTTCACGCGCAAGCCCGGCCACATTGGACAGGAAGGTAACGATATCGGGCGTCGTCAGCCCGGTCGCGACGCGATCGTCGGCGGTCGTCACGCCCAGCGTACCGATCGACGCGGCGTGGAAGCCCGCCATCCGCCAGAGCTGCCGCACCATCTCGACCGTCGACGTCTTGCCGTTGGTGCCGGTAACAGCGACGGTCATCGGCGGGAACGGCGCGAAGAAGCGCGCGGCGAGCTGGGCAAAGCGTTCGCGCGGATTGGCGTCGGCGATGTGGACGGCCCCTTCGACCGCCGCTTCCGGGCGCGCGACGATCGCGACGGCGCCGGCCTGAATCGCGGCCGGGATGAACGCTTCGCCATCGAAGCGCGAACCCTGGAACGCCCCGAAAACCGTGCCCGGCGCAACCTTGCGATGATCGATCGCGAAGCCGGTGACGACGGCCTGTTCGTCGCCGCCCGTAAACGCACCCAGCTTCATTCGACGCCAGCCCCCGGCTCGGGCGACGCGGCGAGCAGCGGCAACAGGTCGCTTTCGTCGATGTCGCGATGGTTGTCGGGTGCAACCCCCAGGATCGCACCCGTTCGTGAAATCACGCGCGACACCACCGGCGCTACCGTCCAGGCGGCGGTGGTCCGGGGGGTGTGCGCATTGGCCTTTGGCGAGTCGAGCATGGCGACCACCACATAACGCGGTGCGTCGATCGGGAAAGCCGCCGCGAAGGTGGAAACGTTACGGTGCTTGTCATAGCCGCCGTCGCTCGCCGCCTCCGCCGTGCCGGTCTTGCCCGCCACGCGATAGCCCGGTGCCTCGCCCTTGCGGCCGGTCCCCTTCAGCACGATCAGCCGAAGCAGCTGGCGCAGTCGCTGGCTCGTCGATTCCTGCAGCACCCGCCGCCCCTGCGGCGGATGATTCGGATCGACCTTCATCAGCGTCGCCGGACGCCAGATGCCGCCATTGACCAGCGCGGCATAGGCGCCGGCCAGATGCAGCGGCGTCACCGCGATGCCATGGCCATAGGCGGTGGTCATCACCGTGATCCGGCCCCAGCTGCTCGGCCATAGCGTGCGGCTCGCGCCGATTTCGATGCTCGGCCGCTGGTCGAAACCGAAGCGGCGGAAAATGTCCTGCATCCGTTCAGGGCCGAGTTCGTCGGCGATCCGCGCGGTGGCGATGTTCGACGAATAGATCAGCGTCTCCGGAATATTCAGCCAGCGAAACTGCTCATCGCCCGGATCGTCATGAATGGTGAAGCGCCCGACCTTCATCGGCACCGTCGCATCGAAACGGCGCGACATCGACGTGATCGTGCCCGAATCGATCGCGGCGGCAATGGCGATCGGCTTGAACGTCGATCCCAGCTCATACACGCTCTGGGTAACGTTGTTGCGCGGCGGCGGACCGCTTAGCGCATTCGGGTTGAAGCTGGGCAGCGATGTCATCGCGATCACTTCGCCGGTATGCACGTCCATCACGATGCCGGCGGCGCCGCGCGCCTGCAAATCGGTCATCGCGCGACCCAGCTCGCTTTCGAGCGCACCCTGCACCCGCGTGTCGATCGACAGCGCGACCGGCTGGCCGCGCTGCGCGGGATCGGTCAGCCGCGCATCGAGCACCTTTTCCATGCCGGCAACGCCATGCCCCTCCGCGTCAAGATAGCCGAGCACATGCGCTGCCATGTCGGACTGGGGATAGAGCCGCCCCGTCTCGCGCTGGAACTCGATCGCCGGCTCGCCCAGCGCATTCACCGCATTGACCAGTTCGGGCAGCGCCCGGCGCTTCAGATAAGCAAAGCTGCCACCCGCCTGGAGCAGCGCATAATATTGCGCGGCGCTGCGGTCCGGGATCAGCGCGGCGAGCCTTTCCGCCAGCTCGCCCTTGTCGGCGATCACCTTGTCGGGGTGGATTGCGATCGTCCACGAATCGATGCTGCGCGCGAGCGGCGCGCCGTTGCGATCGACGATGTCGCCGCGCGGCGGCAGCAATACCGATGCCGATCGGCTGATGGCGGCCGGGCCGGTGGAAACGGCAAGGAACGTCAGCTTGCCGATGATCGCCAGCATCCCCGCCGCGAACAGCAGCGTCAGGATCATCAGGCGCACCTGCGCAACGGCAACAAGCGCCTGTCGGGCGCCGCCAGAACCGCGCGTACGCGCCGGCGGTGCGACGACGACGATCACCGGAGCGCCAGTTGCTCGCGTCTCGCCAGGCGGTTCAGATCGCTGATCGTGGACGCGCTAAGCAACGGACGATCGGCCGTCGCCAGCCCCGATCGGTCAACCTTCTTCATCAGACTCGCGAGCTTTCCGTCCTGGCGGTCGTCACCCTGTGCGACGCGGCTCGCCGTGGACGGCTTTCCCTGCCCGCCGCGATCGGCCGACGCCAGCGCGGGTGCGGCAGCCTGCACCGCGGGCGCGGCGGCCGGAATGACGAGCGCGGCGGTTTCGACGCGGCCGCTCTCGTCCTCGATCGAGGCCGGGCGATCGAGCGCAGCCAGCCCCTCGACGCTCGCCAGATACTGTTGCGGGGCCGGCGCGTTCATCGCCAGAACGTCGCCGTTCCACCGCTCGATCTGCGCGATGTTGGCGCGCGTATCGAATTCGGTTTCCAGCGAGCGGATATCTGCCTTCGCCTGGAGGATCGCCGAATCGAGCGCCCGCAACCGCGCCCGCTCGGCCGCGCCATGCGACGTGACCATGTAGCAGGTGGGCGCCGCGATCACGCCGCACAGGAACCAGCCGAGACCCTTGAAGCCATGCACCGCCATCACGCCATTCCCTCACTCGACCAAGCCGCCGCTTCCGTCCGTCGCGCCACGCGCAACGTCGCCGATCTTGCGCGCGGGTTGCGCGCCAACTCTGCCTCGCCGGGCCGGACGGCCTTGGCGGGCGTTTCAAAACTGGGTTCCGCGCGCGGCGCCGTTGCCGGGCGATGCCGCGATCCCGCCGGCTCGCTGCCGCTGCGCTCGCGCAGGAAGCGCTTGACCAGCCGGTCCTCCAGGCTGTGGAACGTCACCACCGCCAGCCGCCCGCCCGGCCGCAGCACGCGCTCCGCCGCCGCCAGCACCTCGGCCAGTTCGTCCAGCTCGCGATTGATGTGGATCCGTACCGCCTGAAAGGTCCGCGTCGCCGGATCCTTCTTGTCGTGCGGGCGATGCCCCAGCGCCTTGCGCACCACCGCCGCCAGTTCCGACGTCCGGCTCAACGGCCGCGCCCCGACGATATATTTCGCCACCCGCCGCGCCCGCGGCTCCTCGCCATAGTGAAACAGAATGTCGGCAATCTCGCCCTCGTCGGCGGTGTTCAGCCACTCGGCAGCGCTCACCCCCTCGCCGGCCATCCGCATGTCGAGCGGCCCGTCCTGCTGGAACGAGAAGCCGCGTTCGGCCTGGTCGAGCTGCATCGAGGAAACGCCGATATCCAGCACCACCCCGTCGACCGGCGCCAGCCCGCGCAGATCGAGTTCCTGGGCCAGCCGGCTGAACGGCGCATGGATCAGCGCCAGCCTGCCGCCGCTTTCCGCAACCAGCGCAGCACCGTTCGCGATCGCCGTCGGATCGCGATCGAACGCCGTCACCGCCGCGCCCGCAGCAAGCATCGCCCGCGTATAGCCGCCCGCGCCGAAGGTCGCGTCGACATGGCGCTCGCCGGGCACGATGGCGAGTGCGTCCACCACCTCGTCCAGCAGCACGGGGATATGAGGCGCGTCGCTCACTTCGCCCCCTTCTGCTGCATCAGGAACGCGCAGATTTCCTTGAGCTCGTCGTCGACCGCCTCGTCCGCCAGCAGCACGTCGGGCGCCCAGATGTCGAACGTGTCGCCGCTGCCGACGAAGAACGCCCATTTCTGGATCTTGGCCTTGGCGCGAAAGAAGGGCGGCAGCACGAAGCGCCCGCTGTCGTCATAGGGGACCTTCTCGACCAGGCCGAAGGCACGACGCTTGGGCACGGCGCTGGGCTGTTCGCCCCGGTCGAGCGCCTGCTGGTCCAGCTTGTCGATGCGATCATATTTCTTGCGCGACCAGCCGGTATCGTGCGCGGAGAGGCACGGATCCTCCGCATGCACGCCGACAACGATCTGGCGGACGTCGGAATTGCGCTCGGCGGCTGCGCGCAGGTCGGCGGGGATGGCGACGCGACCCTTGGGGTCGACCGCCTGGAGCGCAAATCCTTCGAAAAGCTCCCTGTCCACCTAGCCCAACCCCAACGCCGGGCACGCCCCTCCCGTTCTGGAAACGCGGCTTTTTGGCGCGATTCCAGCTGACGCATGTCGACGGAAGAAAAAGGGTTCGTGCCCCCCTTTTAACGACGCCGTTTAAGCACAAACGGGGCCGGGAGGCAACGGGCGATTAGGGGATAAAGCGGGAAATGGCCCCACCTTCCGCCACGTTCAAGTATAATTTCATATATGATCCCTTTTTGTTTCTTGTTTGATCCCGCACCAAGCGCAACAGAGGTCGGGCAATAGGTGTAAATGCCTAGGAGCAGGCGGTATCCGGGCCAGCCACCGAGCCGGCAGCGCTCTTGCGGGGGTAAATTGCAAGTCAGCAGAGCCCCGCGCGGGCCTCGCCGCGATTGGCGACCATCATCGCTTGCTTGGGGCAGAGTTTCGCCCGCACGTACAGCCAGCATGCCAGTCTGGGGCCGCCGCGCAGCCCCTCAGCTGCGCTCCCACATCAGCGGCGAGCGCCGGCCGTGCCTGAGCAATGTCGTAAAATGGCAGCGCATCGCGCCGGCGTCAGGCATCCGCAGACGAACGCTCAGCGCCCGGCGGCATCTCGCTGATGTGCGCGCTCGCGGGCGATTTCGTCCACCGTCGCGCCATCGGTGCTGGGCGCGACGCCCAGTTCGGCCAGCGGCTCGTCCGCGGCCTTGTCCTCCGCGATATTGTCGGAGCCGGTCAGGTTGGCGACCACTGACGCGTTGGAAGCACCGGCAGCCGATACCGCCTCGTCCCGACTGGCAGTCGAGAACAGGGCGCTCACCACGGCGATCAGGATGATGACGGCCGCAAGACCGGTCATGCCAACGCGAACGCGCTGCATGGCCTGGCCGACATCGTGCTGCGATCCCATCTTCCTCACTACGATGCAAATGTAATGGGAGGGGGCGTCCTTGTCGAGCCGATGGTCAGGGCCGCGTCATGGGCGGCGGGACCGGCAGCCCCTTCGCCTCCAGCCATGCGGGGTTGTACAATGTGGAGAGATAGCGGAACCCGGTGTCGCACAGGATCGTCGCGATCCGCTTGCCGGGCCCGAGTTCGCGCGCCAGCCGGACCGCGCCGGCGACGTTGATGCCCGATGACAGCCCCAGGCACAGCCCCTCCTCGGTGAGCAGGCGGCGCATCCACTCCAGCCCCTCCTCGTCGGAAATGCGAAACTGCGTGTCGATCGGCGCGCCTTCCAGATTGCCGGTGATGCGGCCCTGCCCGATCCCTTCGGCAACCGAGGAGCCCTCGGCGCGCAACTCGCCACATGCATAATAATTATAGAGCGCCGCACCATGCGGATCGCTGAGCGCGATCGTCACCGTCTCGTCTTTGGCCTTCAGGCCCAGGCCGACGCCGGCGATCGTGCCGCCCGTACCCGCGGCGCAGGTAAAGCCGTCGATCCGGCCGTCCATCTGCGCCCAGATCTCCTCGGCCGTGCCGCAGATATGCGCCTTGCGATTGGCGGTATTGTCGAACTGGTTGGCCCAGATCGCGTTCGGCGTCTCCTCGGCGATCCGACGGCTCGTATGGACGAAATGGCCGGGGTTCGAATAGGGCGCGGCCGGCACCAGCACCAGCTCGGCGCCCAGCGCACGCAGCGTGTCCATCTTCTCGCGGCTCTGCGTCTCGGGCATCACGATGATCGTGCGGTAGCCCTTGGCATTGGCGACCAAGGCCAGGCCGATTCCGGTATTTCCCGCCGTGCCCTCCACGATCGTTCCGCCCGGGGCTAGCAGGCCGCGCTCTTCGGCGTCGTTGACGATGTAAAGCGCGGCACGGTCCTTCACCGATGCGCCTGGATTGGCGAATTCGCACTTGGCGAAGATATCGCAGCCGGTCGCCTCGCTCGGGCCGGCAAGGCGCACGAGCGGAGTGTTGCCGATAAGCGCCAGCGTGTCCTGAATTGCTTGCATGACACCTAGATAGGAGGGCGCCTGCGCCCGCCGCAAGCAAGCGAAACTATGCGGCGACTCCGGCCTGCTTCAGATGGGGATCCAGCCGCCCGGCAAGCCACAGAAAGAACATGCGGTAATCGGAGATCAGCGACCATAGCGGATGGGTGAAGGTCGCAGGTCGATTTCGCTCGACCGTGAAGTGAGCGCCCCAGGCAAAGCCATAGCCGGCGATCGGGATACCGACGAACCACCAGGGGTCGATGATCAGGCCGGCAGCGAGCGCCGCGAAGGTCAGCGCGGTACCCACATAATGGATCCGGCGCGTTGCCGGCCTGGCGTGCTCGCGCAGATAATGGGGCCAGAAATCCCGATAATGCGTAATGGCTGGAGCCATATGGGCATGGTAACGCCGCCACTCCGATGCGGCAATGGACAGGATCGATGACAGACGTGCCGGACACGCGCAAATCCAGCTTTGCACCAGTCGTCGACGCGCAAACCCGGCTGCTCGTGCTCGGCTCGCTGCCTGGCGACCGCTCGCTCGCGGCAGGACGCTATTATGCGCATGCACAGAACCAGTTCTGGCGCCTGATCTCGCCTGCGGCAGGCTGCGACCTTACCCTTCTTAGCTACCCCGATCGACTGGCAGCATTGTTGCGCGCGCATATCGGGCTCTGGGACGTCATCGCCAGCGCCACTCGCCCGGGCAGTACCGACGCCGCCATCCGCGACGTCGAACCGCACGACCTTGCGTCGCTCGCATCCAAGCTACCCGAGCTGCGGGCGATTGCCTTCAACGGCGCCACAGCTCACCGCTACGGCATCCGCCAACTTGGCGCCATGGCATCGCGCTATGCGATGGTCGCGCTCCCTTCCTCGAGCCCGTTGCACACGATCGGCATCATGGCGAAGCAGCCCGCATGGGAGGTGCTGGCCAGCTTTCTGGGCCCCAACAAACAACGTGGACTGATAACAGATGAGACGAGTTGAGGGTCCAGCGGGGACCAGTGGTTGCTACTCAGTAGCAATACGGAATATGTTCATTTAGTGGAAGCAATCATGGCTTGATGTGAGCAACCTGGCCCATCACATGATCGATCAATCCTCTGCCCGCACTGATCGACATGACCCGGCCGAGGTCCCGGAGTTGGCGGGTTCGCGTCAGTACCGGTTCCTTGGCTTGCTCGCCTCCAGCGCCAGTGACTTGTTGCAATCCGTCGATCTGGCGCCTGCGCTCGACCGCATCTTTGGCATGATCCGGGTAGAGCTGTCGCTCGACATCTTCTTCCATTACGACTGGACTGGCGCGGTCGGACGCCTGATCGCGCATGGGGGGCTGTCGCCGGCAGACGCCGAGCAATTTGCCACCCTCGAATTTGGCGAAGGCGTGTGCGGCAGCGTCGCGCTGTCGCGTAAGCTATTGATCGCGGCCAATATCTCGGACTTGGACGAGCCGCGCTTCGATCCGGCCAAAGCGCTGCAAATTGAGGCGTTTTTCGCGGCACCACTGGTGCATGGCGAGGTGCTGCTGGGGACGCTGGCGTTCGGCCGCCGCTACCCTGCGCATTTCGACCAGAGTGAGATCCGGTTCCTGGAAACGCTTTGCAGCTACGTGTCGCTCGCGCGGCACCGGATCAGCGTCGATCGCGAGTTGCGCGCTCGCATCGAGGAGCGCGACCAGATGCTCGCCGAGCGGATCGATATCGAACGCAAGGTGATCGAGTTGACCCGCGCGGGCGCGCTCGGATCGATTGCGGCGACCGTGGCGCACGAGTTGAACCAGCCGCTCGCGGCCGCAACGAACTACATGGCCGCGGCCCGGCTGACCCCGGGTTGCGACGCGCGCATCTCCGAACTCACCCGATCGGCCGAGGCGCAGTTGCAGCGCGCCGGCGAGATCATCCGACGTATTCGGCGGATGGTGCACGATGACGATGTTGCCTTCGAGATCCGGCCGCTCGCGCCGGTGATTCAGGAAGCGATCGCGATGGTCCGTTCGGCATCGCCGCGACGATTGCCCGACATCGTCGTTGGCCTCGCGCCCAATGCGGACAGCGCCTGTTTCGACCATCTCCAGATCGTCCAGGTGCTTGCCAATCTGCTGCAGAATGCGGCGCAGGCGTGCGATAGCCATGAGGGCCGGACGATCCAGATCACCGCTCAGGCCGCGTCCGCCGACGAACTCGTCGTCAGCGTTGCCGATGACGGCCCCGGCATCGCGCCCGATCTCCGCGAAAGGCTGTTCCTGCCGAGTCTCGACGGAAGGCGACGGACCGCCGGCATCGGACCGGGACTTGGGCTTTCGATTTCGAACAGCCTGATTGAAGGGCATGGTGGCCGGATGTGGGCGTCCGAGACGCCTGGCGGGGGCGCGACGCTGAGCTTCACGCTGCCTCGCGCGGCATGAATGCCAGCCTTCAGTCCACGGCGTTATCCGCCGTGGCATTGTAGGGCACGGCCATCGCTTCGTTATACATGTCGTACCGGATCTGCTCGATCGGCAGGGGCTGTGCGCAGCCCTGATAGACGCGCGCGGCGATCTGAAGGCTGGCGGTCAGCGGCGCCCGCGCATCCTCTGGTCCGCAGGGCTCGACGACGAGCCGGATCGTCACCGGATCGCCGTCCGGCGTTTCGGTGACGATGCGCGCGCTGTTTCCGTCGACGACAGGCGTTCTGGGGTAAAATGGAATCGGATCCGCGCCGCGCGGCTGGAACATGATCCGGCCAGGGGCCAGCACCATCGACCAGGTGCCGGCCGCATCTTCCAGCCGCAGCGGTGCCGAGAGGTCGACCTTGCCGAGCATCGGTCCCGATGGCACCGGCGCAACCGCGTTCGCGCTGTTCTCGTTCGCCGGGTCCGACCCGCAAGCCGCGAGCAACATCGGCCCGACGATGATTGGCAACAGCTTCATCGAAACACTCCCTCGCCACTCCACTGCGTCAAGCGGTGCCGGCCGGTCAAGCGAGACGCCCGTCGTCCGTTCGACACCCGCTGTTCCGCTGCAGCTTCGGAACGAAAGCAAGCGCGTCGAGATGGCGGCGTGTCCGGGTGGGTCGTCGCGCCTTCCGTGCGGGACGCGATATCGCGGGGAGTCCCGATTTGAGTGCATTCCACGAGTAGCGAGTCAGACCGGGATCGGGCAATAACGCGCCAGTGCGCTGCATCGCACCATCCTCAGAGACATTATAACCCGTTTTACCCTTGACGATCCGGCCATCCTAAGGAAAAGCCCCTCACGCTATGAACAACCGCCTCCCCATCGCTCTTTCCGCCGTGGCGCTGCTTGCCCTCGCCGCATGCCAGAACAAGCCCGAAGTGGTCGACAGCCGCTCGCCGGACCCGATGGCTTCGCAGCTTGCGAACGCCGCGCCGGTCGAAGCGCCACCGACGATCGCCGCGACGGTTACGTTCCGCTGCCAGCCGGGCAACACCCTGCTGTTCGTCGACTTCTTCAGCGGCGACAAGATGGCGGCCCTGCGCACCGAAAAGGGTTCGATGAAGTCGACCCTGCTCACCGCGCCGGAACCGGGCGAGCCCTATGTCGCGGAAGGCGGCTACAAGCTGGTCGGCAACCCCAAGGCGGCGACGATCACGCTCGCGGACGGATCGACGCACGACTGCAAGGCCTGATCCAGGCCGAATGGTTGGAATTTATGGGGCCCGTCGGATTTCCGCCGGGCCCTTTTCATGTCAGCATGCCATGCCAGGGGATCATTCATGCCGACCATCGCGATCTACAGCCTGAAAGGCGGCGTCGGGAAAACGACGCTGACGGTCAACCTTGCCTGGGCGTCGGCCATCCGATCCTCGCGCCGCACGCTGCTGTGGGATCTCGACCCGCAGGCCGCTTCGACATTCCTGCTCGGCCGCGACGACGCAACGGCAAAGCAGCGTGCGCAGGCGGTCTTTTCGAGGGATGTCGCCGCCGCCAAGCTGATCCAGCCGACGGAGATCGATCGGCTGGATCTGCTGCCCGCCGACACCTCGCTACGCGGGCTCGACCATCTGTTTCAGCAGCTCGACAAGAAAAAGCGGCTGAGCAAGCTGCTGAGTGACCTGACCGACGACTATGATCGCATCCTGCTCGATTGCCCGCCGGGCCTGACCGAGACCAGCGAGCAGGTGATGCGCGCCGCGGACCTGATCGTGGTGCCGGTGGTGCCGTCGCCTCTCTCCCGCCGCGCGTTCGATGAAGTGGCCGCGCATCTGGCCCGCCGCGGCGCGACGGTGCCGCTGCTGCCGCTTCACGCGATGGTCGATCGCCGCCGCAAGCTGCACGCCGAGGCGGTTGCCGCCCAGCCGGACTGGCCGGTGATCCCGATGGCGAGCTTGATCGAATCGGTGGCCGCTCGCCGCGCCCCGGTAGGAAGTTTCGCCCCGCGCAGCGCAGCGACCCGGGCCTTTGCCGACCTCTGGCAGGGCATCGAGCGCGAGCTGGCACGGCACGCCAGGCGGCAGTGATCCGCAGGCGCCCACCCCCACAGCTGCTGGACCCCCAGCTGGTGCTTCGCGCCTATGCGATGGGCGTGTTTCCGATGGCCGATCATCGCGACGCCCCCAGCGTCTATTGGGTCGAACCCAAGATGCGCGGCATCCTGCCGCTCGAATCGTTTCACCTGTCGCGGTCGCTGCGCAAGACGATCCTGGCCGAGCGGTTCCGCGTGACGGTCGACACCGCCTTTCGCGACATCATCCGGCTGTGCGCGGAGTCGGCAAGCGATCGGCCCGAAACCTGGATCAACAGCTCGATCGAGCAGGCATTTATCGAACTGCACGAGCGCGGCCATGCCCATTCGGTCGAATGCTGGGACGGCGATCGACTGGCGGGCGGCCTCTACGGCCTGGCGCTGGGCCGGGCCTTTTTCGGCGAATCGATGGTCACGCGCGTGCGCGACGCATCGAAGGTCGCGTTCGCACATCTGGTCGCGCGGCTGCGCGCCGGCGGCTTCCGGCTGCTCGACTGCCAGTTCATCACCGATCACCTCGCATCGCTGGGCGCGATCGAGGTGCCGCGCGACGATTACATTGCGTTGCTGGGTGCCGCGCTGGGCGAGTCGCCGTCCGCACCGGCATCCGCCGGCGCCGCCGCTTCGGGCGACTTCTTCGCGCTCGACGCGCCGGGCGACGAGGCCGGCACCGTATCGGGCCCCGTCTCGCGGAAGGTCATCGCGCAGCTCTTGGGCCAAACATCGTAGATCGGGTGCTGGACGACATTGAGTGCCGGCTGTTCCTTGTACAGCCAGCCGGAGAAGATCCGGTGCCACCGCCGGTCCTCGCGCCGAACGTCCAGCTGGATGAAGGCGCCGGTCAGCCGCTCATTCTCCCACGGCGCGGTGCGTTCGCAGGCGCGCAACCGCACCGTCACATTGTCGTCGATTCGCGCCGCCTGGCCGGGCTTCAGCGTGATTTCCCGCTCGGTGCCGTTGCGCTTGTTGAGCACGCCGATCGTCGCGACCCGCTCGTTCATCGGCGTCGCCGCCGCATCCGCGACGCTGCGATCGGCGCGCAGCGTCATCACCTCCGCCGCCTGATCGCTGCCATTGGCGGCGTCACCGGTAATCACCAGCGCGTCGCCTGCATTGTCGCCCTGCGCGCTATTGTCCCCCGATTCGGAAGAACAACCGGCGAGAGCGACCGCAAGCAACGCCGCTGCGGCGACCTTCATGCGTCGGGCGTCCAAGCCTCGTAATCGCCGGTGGCGCGAACGCGGCGGGCACCGCGTTCAAGCGCGCCCGGCGGGCGATACGCCAGATCGGTGCCGGTCAGGTTCGGCTCGGCGGGCTGTTCCCAGGGCTTCGGCGCCGGCAATGCCTGATCGGGCACATCGGCGATCTGGTGGTGAAGCCAGCTGAACCATTCGGGCGGAACCCGGCTGGCATCGTTCGATCCCTTGTAGATCACCCAGCGGCGGGGGATGCCGTTCGGATCGAGGCCACCTTCGAAATAGAGGTTGCCCAGCGCATCCTCGCCGACGCGCTTCTTGCCACGCAGCCCCATCCGGGTGCCGAAGGTGGCGCCGTTCCACCAGGTGAAGATCGGAAAAGAAAGTCCCATAAGCTGCCGATACCGCCAACCCGCGTGCCGGGCAACCGTCACGATTACGGATGCAGGCGCGGACCGGTAACAACCAAGAGGATCAGTCCTGAACCGCCCGAAGTCGTGCCCTAGCGCGGGCGCCGGCGCCCCTTCCAGCGGACAACGTCGTTGGCGACGATGCCCAGCGCCGCGGCGCGACCTGCGGGAATTTCCAGGACCGCGGCCACCGGCTCGCCCGACTTGATCGGATCGGTGGAGAACGGCGGCGCGTCAGCGGCGATTCGCGCGATGGTGCCGTCGGCGCGGATGAACAGAATGTCGAGCGCGCTCGGCGTATTCTTCATCCAGAAGCTTGCCTCGCGCGGCGGGCCGCCATCGGCCGGATAGGGCACGAACAACATGCCCCCATCGGGATCGAGATTGGTTCGGAACATCAGCCCGCGCTGCTGCTCTGCCGGCGTGCTCGCCACCTCCACTTCGAAACGGTGATCCCCCGAGGCGCTGTGGATCGTCAGCGCGACGCGCGGCTTGATCGCCGTCTTGTGCTGCGCCGGCCCCGCCGCGGCAGAGGCCGCCGTCGCGCCATTGCCAAATCCGCCTCCACACGCGAGAACCACCGTCGCGGCAAACGCCGCCACCAACCCGCGTCCAACAACCATCGTCCTAGAGGGTCCTTTCGACCGCAACCGCAAGCGGCCCTTTTTCGCCGGTGAAGATGCGCGCCCGCAGCGGCTGACCGGGCTCGACCTCTTCGATCCCGGCACGACGGAGCGTCTCCATATGGACGAATATATCGGCCTCATCGCCCGGACGCACCAGAAATCCGTACCCCTTCAGCCGATTGAACCATTTCACCGTCACCGCCTCGAACGGGCCGGCGCCGGCGATCAGCTTGAGCCGATCGGAGCGTTCGGCGACGCGCCGTACCGGCTCCACGGCGGTGCTGAGATCGATCGACCGGATCGCACGGGCCTGAAGTCCGCGCTGGCGTTCCACCGCGACGCACTCGACACGCGCGCCTTCGGGCAGGCTGCGTCGGCCGTGTTCCTGTAAAACCGAGAAATGGATGAGAATATCACCGGCGGAAGCATCATCGGCGACGAGAAAGCCGAAACCGCGTGTCACGTCGAACCATTTAACCACGCCCGTGAATACCCGTCCCTCATTTTGGGTATCCTCGATCAATTCGCCATCGCCGTGCGACGCGGTTTCATAGTCTTTGGAAGCTAGCTGTTGTTCAGCACGCATTATCATTTTCCCCCAAGTCGACAACATTAACACAGGATTAGCGATCAGGGGAATTGCTTTGTTCGCCTAGGGCTGTCCCGCTTCGAACAATGCTTCAACGGCGTCGCCGGGGGACATCGCCAGCAGCGCCCGGGCGATCGCGGGCGAATGCCCTGCCCGGAGCATCGCCGCGAACTGCTTGTCGCGCTGCGCCCGATCCGGAATCGCGGCCGCGAACGGACCGAAGCGGCGGCGGCGCGCAAAGGCCACGGCGCTGGCCACTGCCTGCTCGGCGATCGCCTCGGCGACGGCGTCGCTGTCTTCCTCGCGGATCCCGTCGTGGCGCAGCGCCAACTGCACGCGGCGGGCACCCAGCCCCCGCCGCCCCATCGCCCGAACCCGCGCGTCGGCAAAGGCACGGTCGTCGACATAGCCGCGCGCGGCCATCGCAGCCGCGACCGCCGCCGGATCGGGCGGCGACGTATCCGCCCAGCCGCGCTCGCGCAGCTTGCGGGACAGGTACGCCGTCAGACGTGCTTGCGTCGTGGCGAAACGCTCGACATAGCGGAGCGCAAGACGTTCGAGTTCGGACGCATCGAGCGGCGGTCTGGGGCGCGGGGAACTTGGCATTCGCCTTGATTGTGCCACACTGACAACCGATTTTGAACGCCAGTGCGTAGCAGAGCAAAAGTGTAAAACTGCGTTGTGGGGGCACAACGGCCTGCGACCTCATCAGGGGCACGAGACAAAGAATGGTATTGGACGAAACGGGATCGCGCGAAACTCTGAATGCGGCTGAGCCGGCCGCAACGCCGACCGAAGACTCGCTCCCCCGCCGGTTCGCCGATTTCGGTACGCTTGGCGAGGCGCTCGATTATGCCGCACAGGGCTTGCGCGGTCTGAATTTTCACGACGCGCGCGGGAACCTCATCCGGCCTTATCCCTTTGCGGAGCTGCGCGAGGATGCGCTGGCCCAGGCCCACCGGCTGATCGCGGCCGGCGTGAAGCCGAAAGATCGAATCGCGCTCATCGCCGAAACGGGAGCGGAGTTCGCCTCGCTGTTCTTCGGCGTCGTCTATGCCGGTGCCTGGCCGGTGCCGCTGCCGCTGCCGACCAGCTTCGGCGGCGCGCAGTCCTATATCGATCAGTTGCGCGTCCAGCTCGAAAGCTGCGATCCCTCGATGCTGATCTTCCCGCCGGAGATCGGCGCGATGTGCGCCGAGGCGGCACGGCTTTGCGACGTCGAAGCGATCGACTGGGCAACGTTCGGCGCACGCGATGCGGCGGTTGCCGCGCTGCCCGAAGCGGCGCCGGACGATATCGCCTATCTGCAATATTCGAGCGGCTCGACGCGGTTTCCGCATGGCGTGGCGATCACCCATCACGCGCTGCTCAACAATCTGGCCGCGCACAGCCATGGCATGAACGTATGCGATAGCGATCGCTGCGTCTCCTGGCTGCCCTGGTATCACGACATGGGGCTGGTCGGCTGTTTCCTGTCGCCGGTCGCGAACCAAGTGTCGACCGACTATCTGAAGACCGAGGATTTCGCCCGGCGGCCGCTGGCATGGCTTGACCTGATCAGCCGG
This sequence comes from Sphingomonas sp. RS6, assembly GCF_054489705.1. NCBI lineage: Bacteria > Pseudomonadati > Pseudomonadota > Alphaproteobacteria > Sphingomonadales > Sphingomonadaceae > Sphingomonas > Sphingomonas sp. RS6. Next base: position 61,518 of record NZ_JBTMWM010000010.1, on the reverse strand, counting down.
AACCAGGGCACCACCCTCTCCTATTCGCCGACCTTCGGCTACGATATCTGCGCGCGTCGCATGTCGAGCCAGACCAAGGCGAGCGAGCGCTTCGATCTCAGCCGCTGGCGCGTCGCCGGCAATGGCGCGGACATGATCCGGCCGGACGTGATGCAGCGCTTCGTCGATGCGTTCGCCGATGCCGGGTTCCAGGCGAGCGCGTTCCTGCCGAGCTATGGCCTGGCGGAAGCGACCCTGGCGGTTTCGATCATGCCCCCGGGCGAAGGCATCGTCGTCGAGCTGGTCGAGGAAACGCAGCTTTCCGGCGGCACCGCGCGCGGCGACCGCCCGCAGCGTTTCCGCGCCGTCGTCAACTGCGGCAAGCCGGTGCGCGACATGGCGATCGAAATCCGCGAGGAAGACGGCACGCCGCTTCCCGAAAAGGCGATCGGCAAGGTGTGGTGCAAGGGCCCGTCGGTGATGGTCGGCTATTTCCGGGATCCGGAGGCAACCGAAGCCTGCATGGCCGATGGCTGGCTGGATACCGGCGACATGGGCTACATGTCCGGCGGCTATATCTATATCGTCGGCCGCGCCAAGGACATGATCATCGTCAACGGCAAGAATCATTGGCCGCAGGACATCGAATGGGCGGTGGAGCAGTTGCCCGGCTTCAAGCAGGGCGACATCGCGGCCTTTGCGATCACCACGCCGGGCGGTGAGGAAACCCCGGCGGTGCTGGTGCAGTGCCGCACCTCGGACGAGCAGGAGCGCCTGCGCCTGCGCGATGAGATCCGCGAGCGGGTGCGTTCGGTCACCGGCATGAATTGCGTCGTCGAACTGGTGCCGCCGCGCACGCTGCCGCGCACCAGTTCCGGAAAGCTCAGCCGCGCCAAGGCACGCAATCTCTATCTCAACGGCGAAATCAAGCCCTACGCGGTCGCCGCCTGACGAGCGACCACTGCAAGTGCCGTCAGGCGCGTTCGGGCCAATTGTGTGAGTAATGCGTCGAAACGGATGCAATTCGCATGAATTTCATCCAAACTATAACCACTCGCTAACTGTGCGGCGGTTATGGCGGGCGGGTGACGAACCAGACTCACTCTCAATTCGTGAAGCCCCGCATCGACGTGCGCGCGTTGCTGGGCCTGCACGATCCCGGGGAGACGATGGACTGGGCGCCGATCCGGGCGGCCCAGCTTAACGCTGGGCGGCAGCTTGCGCTGTTCATGCTGGCGGCGAACGTCGTCGGCGCGGCAATGGTGATGATGATCCTGGCGCCGCTGGTTCCGCACTGGCAGCTGGCGAGTTGGGGCGCACTGATCGCCGCCGTCGCCGCTGGCGTCGCCTTTCGTCGCCTGTCGCGTCGCTACCGCGATGCGCGTGTTGCGTCACTCTCCGAAGTCCGGGGAACGGCATTGGACGGAGTGGCACTGGCACTCGTCTGGTCGATCGCCCCGATCCTGTTTGCAGACGCGGTCACCGCGCAGGCGGCACTCGGCCTCTGGATCGTGCTTTCGCTGCTGATGACCGCATCGGCGGTGGCAATGGCAGCGCTGCCGCTGGCCACCATCCTGTTCGTCGCACTCCTGGGTGGCGCGACGGCCTTTTCGCTGATGACGATCGCGTCGCCGGTCCTCGCCGGCGCATCCGCCCTGTTCACCGCCTTGCTGGTGATCGCGACCTTCGGCAGGGGGCGCGCGCTGGTGGTTGCGCGCGCGTTCGAAATGGCGCTCGGCGAACGCGACGAGACGGTAAGCCTGTTGCTGCGCGAGTTCGAGGATACCGGCTCCGACTGGCTGTGGGAAATCGACGCGCAGCGCCGCGTCGTCCGCGCCAATCCGCGCTTCGCCCTTTCGCTCGGCGTCGATCCCAAGACAATCAACGGCATGCCGTTCCTCCAGGTGCTGGCCGGGCCGAGCTGGGAAACCGGCGAGTTCGCCCAGGGCCTGCGCGAGCTTGCTGAGAAGCTGAAGGGCCGCGACGCCTTTCGCGACCTGTTGCTGCCGGTGCAGGTAAAGGATGAGGAACGCTGGTGGGAGATGTCCGCCAGCCCGCGCTTCGACGAACGCGGCATTTTCGTCGGTTTCCGCGGCGTCGGATCGGACGTGACCGAACAGCGCCGCACCGCGGACCAAATCAACCGCATGGCGCGGTTCGACACGCTGACCGGCCTACCAAACCGGCTGCACATCAACGAGGCGTTGATGCGCGCGATGGCCGAGGCGGACAAATGGGGCGCGCGCTGCGCCTTCATGATGATCGACCTCGATCGCTTCAAGGCGGTGAACGACACGCTGGGCCACCCGATCGGCGATCGCCTGCTCAGCCGCGTTTCCGAGCGACTTCGCCAGCTGATCACCGACAACGAGATGATCGGCCGGCTCGGCGGCGACGAATTCGCCGTGGTGGTGCGCGACGCCAGCGACAGCGCGCGCGTCGAGCGTCTGGCGCAGACGATCATCGATACGCTGTCGCAGCCCTATGACGTCGATGCGCACACCCTGTTCATCGGCGCGTCCGTCGGCCTGGCGGTGGGCCCGCGCGACGGGCGCACGGCGGAGATGCTGATCCGTTCGGCCGATCTGGCGCTCTATCGATCGAAGGATGCCGGCGGCGGCGTCTTCCATGCCTATGAGCCGCAGTTGCACCTCGCCGCCGAGGAACGCCGCGTGCTCGAAATCGCGTTGCGCGCGGCCGTCGAGAACGACCAGCTTCATCTGACCTATCAGCCCGTCGTCAACAGCCGCACCGGGGCCCTGACCGGGTTCGAGGCGCTGCTGCGCTGGACGCATCCCGAGCTGGGCAACATCTCCCCGGCGAAGTTCGTCCCGCTGGCGGAGGAAGCGAGGCTGATCGCGCCGATCGGCGAATGGGTGCTGCGCACGGCCTGCCACGAAGCCGCATCCTGGGACGAGCCGGTGCGGATCGCCGTCAATGTGAGCCCCGAGCAGCTGCACAATCCGGCCTTTGTCAGCATCGTCGCCAATGCGCTGGCAAGTTCCGGGCTGGCGCCGGACCGGCTGGAGCTGGAAGTCACCGAAAGCGTGTTCATGCGCGAAGGCACGATCGCGATCGACGTGCTCGAAAAGGTACTCGATCTGGGGGTGCGGCTGAGCCTCGACGATTTCGGAACCGGCTATTCCTCGCTCGGCTATCTCGCGCACACGCGGTTCAGCTCGATCAAGATCGATCGCAGCTTCGTCCAGAGCGCATCGCAGGGCACGAAGGAAGCGATCGCGATCATCCGCGCGGTGGTGGCGCTGGCCGACAGCCTCGGCATGGGCACGACGGCCGAGGGTGTTGAAACCGAGGACGAGCATATGATGGTACAGGCGCTGGGCTGCACGAAGGTCCAGGGCTATTATTTCGGGCGGCCGCTGCCGGTGCACGAGGCGCGCCAGCTGGTGCAGGGCCGGCGCGCCGGCCAGATCGCCGCCGCCTGACCCTCGCGGATTCCCACTTCGGGACAGAACCTTGATTTTGCTTCGGAACTTGTTCGCCGCCCAATGGTCTCCGAACCACTGCCGCGGTCGGTTGACCGCCAGTTAAGGGAGGCTTTCTGATGAAGAAGACACTGTTTACCCTGGCGCTTGGCGCCGTCGCCACCTTCGCGTTCACGCCGTCGCAGGCACAGGCGCAGACCTATTTCGGCCCTGCGGACATGGATGTCGCGTTCGGGCCGATGGGTTCGATCTCGGTCAATTTCGGCCAGGCAGGCATCGCCGCCGGCTCGTTCCAGCACATCTATCAGTTCTCGCTGCCGCAGTCGGGCACTGCCAGCGGGACGATCAGCACCAGCGCCGTCACCTTTGGTGGCATCGGCGATCTCGATCTGATCTCGGTATTCTTCAACGGAATCGAACTGACCGGCTTCACCGGCGCGATCAACGAAGTCGTGTTCGCGAACGACGTGCCGATCATGGGGGGCATGACAAACGAAATCATCATCAACGGCCTCTCCCGCGGCAACGGCTCCTATGGCGGCCAGGGCGTGTTCGTGCCGACCGGCGTGCCTGAGCCTGCTGCCTGGGCGATGCTGATCGGCGGCTTCGGCTTCGCCGGCGCCGCCATGCGTCGCGCGCGTCGCACGACGGTGCGCTACGCCGCAGCCTGATCGCACGATCGGCAAGGATGAAGGGCGTCGCCGCGGATTGCGGCGGCGCCTTTTTCCTTTTGCCGCGATCCGAGCGTCGACCCTCTTGCTCCCGCCGAAATCGCGCGGTAAAGCCGCGACCGCACAGGGGTGTAGCTCAGCTGGTTAGAGCGTCGGTCTCCAAAACCGAAGGCCCTCGGTTCGAATCCGAGCTCCCCTGCCACTTCGCGCTTTTTCGGCTTTTTGTCGCAACCGCCCGTCTCGGCAGCACCTTCGTGCCACGCAGTTTTTGCCGAGTGGCTCGACCTAATCATCCGCAGGCACCCGGCTGAAAAGCAGCGCACCGATCACCCGCAGCTTCATAGTCCCCCCCCCATCACCATTGATCTACGTTACGTGATACCATAACACGCGAATACGTCCCGCTGGGCCGTGCCGCTATTCGACCAAGGAATGCACGATAACTGATCGTCCCGCCACGCTGGGGATATGTCCGGAGGCCGCCAAGGCTCACGCTACCCCTCGTCTGCGCGATCGCTATGATTCCCAGCGTCTTCGCGCCCGTTCCGATATCCGCTGGGCGGCACTGCTCCTCGCGTTGCTGGCCCTCTCTTGGCAGAGCGTGATCGTCCGCGCTCATGTGCATGCCGGCGCCGCCCGTGCCGCCCCGCACACGCATGGTGCTGCGCAAACGCCGGACCGGTCGCCTGGGGAGCCTGACAAGGATTGCCCGCTGTGCCAGGCGCTGGAGTTCGCTGGCAATTATCTGCTGCCCAACCCGGTTGTCTTTCAGGCGTCCGAGCCAGCGCCCGTCTGGTTCACCTTTACCCTGTCGCTCGCACTGGCGCTCCGCCAGCGATCACCCGCCTGGCGCAGCCGCGCGCCGCCGCTCCGCATCCAAGCCTGAACCCACTCGCCGCGAAGGGCAGGTCATGCCCTCGCGCAGTTATCGGAATTGAACCGGGATTCCGACACCAAGGTCTTGGAGTAGAATTACATGCGTCATCTCTTCCTGATGGGCGCGGCGACCGCAGCCCTGATCCCAGCCGCCGCCTTCGCGCAGGACACGGCCAGCAAACCCGCCGACAGCAACAGCATCGTCGTAACCGGATCGCCGCTAGGCTCCGAAACACCGACGATCGTTGCCACGGTGGACCGCGACACGATCATCGAGACCGGCGGCGGCAACATCGCCGATTCGCTCGCCCAGGTGCCGGGGATCGCCGGTACCGGTTTTGCCTCGGGGGCGAGCCGGCCGATCATCCGCGGCATGGACGCAACGCGCGTGCGCATTCTCGAAAATGGCACAAGCGCGTCCGACGTGTCGGACATCGGTCCCGATCACGGCGTACCGATCGATCCGCTTTCGGCCCAGCGCATCGAAGTCGTCCGCGGCCCCGCGACGCTGCGCTATGGCAGCCAGGCGATCGGCGGTGTGGTCAACGTACTCAACAACCGCGTGCCGACCGAGCTGCCGACCAAGGACATCTCGGGCGAACTGAGCGGCAGCTATGCCACCAACGCCGATACCTGGCAGACGGCGGGCCTTGTCGATGCCAAGTCCGGCGACCTCGCGCTGCATGCCGATGCATTCTACCGCCATGCCGGCGACTATGAGACGCCACTCGGCGCCGAAGACAACAGCTTCATCCGTGGCTGGGGCGGGTCGCTCGGCGGCTCGGTCTTCTTCGGTCCGGACAAGGGCAGCCATGTCGGCGCTGCGGTGGTCCATTACGACACGCAGTACGGCATCCCGGCCGACGAGGCCTGGATCGACATGCATCAGACCAAGGTGCTCGGCAACGGCACCTTCGCGCTGGGTGACGGCCTGCTGAAGCTGCTCACCATCGATGCCAGCTATGGTGACTACCAGCACCAGGAAAAGAATCCCGACGGCTCGGTGAACACCACTTTCAAGAACAAGGAGTTCGACAGCCACGCCGAGCTGCTGTTCGGCCAGATGGGCATCTTCTCGAAGACCGCGCTCGGCATCCAGGTCGGCCACCGCGACTTCTCGGCGATCGGCGAGGACAGCGCCTATCTCCAGCCGGCGACCTCGCAGAGCGAGGCGGCCTATCTGTTCACCGAGGTGCCCGTCGGCACCGCGCTGCATATCCAGGCGAGCGGTCGGGTGGAGACCGTCCATGTCGAGGGTACGCCCGCGTCGGACGTCTTTACCAAGCGCGACTTCACCCCGGTGAGCGGATCGATCGGCGCGCTGCTCGACGTCGCATCGGGTGTGAAGTTCGGCGTGGCCTTCTCGAGCACCGGCCGCGCACCGGCGCTGACGGAGCTATTCGCACGCGGCGGCCATGACGGACCGCAAACCTTCGAGACCGGCGACGCCGCGCTCAAGATCGAGCGGGCCAATTCGCTTGAGGGCACGATCCGCGTGAACTCGGGTCGCTTCGGCTTCGAGGGCAGCGTCTACGGCACCTGGTTCCACAACTATATCTATGGGAATCTGACCGGGCGCACCTGCGACGATGACGGCAATTGCGTCGTCGGCGACAGCGAGGAACTGAAGGAACTCAATTATGGCCAGCAGGGTGCCAAGTTCTGGGGCCTGGAAGGCGATGCGCACTACCAGCTCCTTCAGAGCGCGGTCGGCAATCTCGATGTGCACGTGCTCGGTGACTACACTCGCGCCAAGCTCGACGATGGCAACAATGTCCCGCGGATCCCGCCCTATCGTATCGGCGGCGGGCTGAACTGGAAGAGCGACCGCTTCGATGCAGGCTTCCTGTGGATGCATGTTGGCGAACAGGACAAATATGGCGTCTTCGACACGCCGACTGACGGCTATGAGAACCTCAGCGCCAACATCGCGGTGCGGCCGTTCAAAAGCCAGCCGGGGATCGAGTTCGCGGTCGTCGGGCAGAACCTGACCAACGACGTGATCCGCAACGCTTCGGCCTTCAACAAGGAGGATGTGGTGATGCCGGGCCGGACGGTGCGCTTCGTGGTGAAGCTCGCGACCTTCTGAACACAGGCCTCGTCGCCGCGGCTCGATCGCGGCGACGAGGTGCTCCGGCACCAGCGCCACGGCGGTCAGCTGATGTGAACAGCCTTGGTGATCATGTGGCCATTCACACCCTCCGGCCCGTCTTCGGAACCGAAGCCGCTTTCCTTGACGCCGCCGAACGGCGCATCGGGCCAGGATGTACGGACATTGTTGATCACGACCATCCCCGCCTCGACCGAATCAGCGAGCAGATTCTGGCGGCGACCGTTCTCCGTGAAGCAATAGGCGGCAAGCCCGTAGGGCAGGCGATTGGCCTGGGCGATCGCATCCTCCACCGTGCCGAAGCGCGCGAGCAGCGCCAGCGGCCCGAACGGTTCGTCGTTCATCGCAGCTGCCTCGACCGGCACGTCGCCAAGCACGGTCGGCTGGAAGAAGAAGCCGCCGCCTTCGCCGCGCCCGCCGCCCGCGAGCAGCTTTGCGCCAACGGACCGCGCATTCTCGACCATCGCCTCGATCGTGCCTGGGCGGCGCGGATTGGCGGTCGGCCCCATCACGGTACCAGCTTCCCGGCCGTCACCGATTTTGATCCGCCCGGCACGCTCGGCGAAGCCGGCGGCGAAGCGATCATAGATGCCGTCCTGGACATAGAAGCGCGTCGGCGAGACGCAGACCTGACCGGCATTGCGGAATTTGTGCGCGACCAGCGTGTCGAGCGTCTTCTCGAGATCGCAATCGTCGAACACCAGCACCGGCGAATGGCCGCCCAGTTCCATCGTCATCCGCATTACCGTGTCGGCCGCAAGCTTCATCAGATGCTTGCCGACCGGCACCGAGCCGGTGAAGCTCAGCTTGCGCGTGACCGGCGAGGCCAGCAGCGTCCGCGAAACGGTGTCGGGAACGCCGAACACGATCTGGCACGCATCCGCAGGCAAGCCCGCGTCGATGAAGCACTGCATTACCGCGATCGCGCTGGCCGGGGTTTCCTCGCTGGGCTTCAGGATCACCGAGCAACCGGCGGCGAGCGCCGGCGAAATCTTGCGCACCGGATTGATGACCGGGAAGTTCCACGCACAGAAGGCGGCAACCGGCCCGACCGGCTGCTTGAGCACTAGCGAACGCAGGCCCGGCGCGCGCGGCAGCACCTTGCCCACATTGCGCAGCGCCTCACCGGCGTGAAATTCGAGCAGTGCGGCCGAATAGATCGCCTCGCCGCGTGCCTCGGCGAGCGGCTTGCCCTGTTCGAGCGTGGCGATCTGCGCCAGTTGCTCGGCCCGCTCGCGCAGCAGCGCCGCCGTGCGGTTGAGAACAGCGGCGCGCTGCTCCGGCGGGGTCGCCCGCCAGCTTGCGAAACCGCGCTCCGCCGTTTCGAGCGCGTCGGCGAGATCCTGGTCGGTCGCCAGCGGTAGTTCGCCGATCGTCTCGCCGGTCGCGGGGTTGAGCACCGCCTGGGTCTCCCGCCCTGCCCGGCCGCACCATTCGCCACCGATATAGAGATTGAGATCGGGAAGAACGCCAGCGGTCATCGCGAAAGCCTTTCGATTAAGCGGGAAGAGAAGGAAATCGGTATGGCTTCCATCGACCTTCCGCTCGCCGCTGTCGAGAGCAGCGCGCACCGCATATCGGCCCGCCGGCGCGAATGATCGCACCGGCGGCATTTTACGTCAGGGCAGATCGACGCGTTCGAACGGCACCTTGGCGAGTTCGGGCAGCGCCTTCAGCTGCGGCTCGACCGTCTTGAGATCGCCCACCGCGATCAGCGTCAGCCGATCGAGCGGGTAATCGGCCTTGGCCGATGCCATCATCTGTTCGGGCGTCACCGCGAGCACCGCCGGAACATAGCGGTCCGTCCAGTCCGCGGGCAGGCCCAGCATGTCGCGCTGCGCGAGCGTGCTGGCGACGGCGCCGGCCGTCGAGTTCTGGATCGCGAACAGACCGGCAAGATAGGTGCGGATACCCTTCGACTCCTCGATATTAACCGGCTCGGTCTGCATCCGGCGGATTTCCTTGAACACCTCCGCCATCGCCGCACCGGTCTGAGCGGTGGTGATGTCCGCGTCGAACGTCCACAGCGCCTCTTCGGGATTGAAGCGGACGCCCGAGCCGGGCGAATAGGTATAGCCCTTGTCCTCGCGGATATTGCGGGTGATGCGCGAGCTGAATGCGCCGCCGAGCAGCGCATTGGTGACGCGCTGCGGGATATCCGCTTCGGTGCCGGCACGTGCCGCGTCGAACGCCAGCCGAACGGTCGTCTGTGGGGCACCCGGCCGATCGACCAGCACGACGCGCGGGCCGGGCGCGTGCGGGCTGGTGAGCGTCGCCACCGCCGGGCCGGCCGACCAGCCGTCGAACGTGCGGGCGACCGCAGCCTTCACCGCGCGCGGATCGAACTGGCCGACAATATAGAGATGGGCGCGACGAGCGCCGAACTGGCCGGTGTAGAAGCGCCGCACATCGGCCATCGTATAGGCCGCCAGCTGCGCTTCGCTGGGCACCAGCCGGCCATAGGGATGATCGGCGCCATAGATGGCCCGCCCCAGCGCAATATCGGCAAGCATGCCGGGCTGCGACAGGGCACCGGCAAGGTTGCGGGCGAGATTGGCCTTCACCCGCGCCAGCTCGCTCTCCGGCAGCGTGGGCCGCATCGCGACGTCGCCGATCAGCACGACGGCGTCAGCGGCATGTTCGGACAGCACGTTCATCGAGATGCCGGTCGACTGCGTCGAAACGCCGACGTTCAGATCGCCGCCCATTGCGGCGGCGGCAGTGGCGATCTCGGCCGCGGTGCGGCCCGCCGCGCCTTCCTTCATCAGTTCGGCGGTCAGATCGGCCAGCCAAGTGTCAGCGCCTTCCACGGCATTGCCGCCGAGGACGCGGAGCGACACGACCACCTTCGGCGCGATGCCATAGGGCAACAGCGTCACCTCCATGCCGTTCCGCAGCCGATAGGTTTCGGCGGCGGGCAGACGGAACGGCTTAGGATCGCCGATCGGCGGCGCCGGCGGCAGTTGCTGTGCGAGCGCGGGCGTGGCGGCGAGCAGCGCCGCGGCGATGGCGAACAGGGCACGCTGCATCACTTGTCTCCCTTGCCGGCGGCGCCGGGCTCGATCACGTAGATTGAACGGTTGGTTCGCCGCAGATATTCCCGAGCCGTCTTCTGGATCAGCGCGGGCGTCACCTTGGCAAAGCCGTCCTCGATGCGATTGACCGCGGCCGGATCATTATCGAACAGCGCATAGACCGCGAGCAGATCGATCAGGCCGACGCGGCCGCCGCTGTCGATCGTGCCATAGAGTTCGGAGCGCATCTTGGTGCGGGCGCGATCGAGCTCGGCCTGGGTGACGGGCTTGCTGCGCAAATCCTCGATCACGCTATCGACGGCGCGGGTGATCTCCTCGCGGCTGTGCGACGGATCATGGGTGAGGCTGAAGCTCCAAAGCATCGGGCCGCGATAGTTGAACATGTTGCCCAGATCGCCATTGATCCCGCCGCCGACGTCGCTGGCGATGCCGGTTTCCTGAACGAGCTTGCGATAGAGCCGGCTGTCGTCGCCCTGGAGCAGGATCTGGTCGATCAGGCCCATCGCATACCATTCGGGCGTGCCGCGCGGGGGAACATGATAGCCAGCGGCATAGCCAGGCTTGGGTGCGAGCGCATCGACGCGGCTCTTGAACTTTTCCTCGGTCTGGCGCGGCTCGGAAATGTCCGGCTGTGCCACCGGCGCTTTCTTCGGGATCCAGCCGAAATACTTCTCCACCATCGCGCGGGTGGCGTCGTAATCGATGTCCCCGGCGATCACGAGCACGGCGTTGCTCGGGCGATAGAACGCCTCCGAGAAGGATCGCGCATCGGCGACGGTTGCCGCCTCGACCTCCTTCAGGTCGCCGTAGAAATTATGGCTGTTGTACCAGTTGGTGTTGGCCAGCATCGGCAGGTCGATCCAGGGCCAGGCGCTGTAGGGCTGGTTGAGCACGTTCACCTTGATCTCATTGCCGACCACGCCCTGCTGGTTTTCCAGCACGGTCTGGTCGATCACCGGATCGGCCATGCGGTCGGCCTCCAGCCACAGCATCCGTTCGAGCGCGCTCGACGGCACGATCTCGAAATAATTGGTGAAATCGAAGCGGGTGGAGCCGTTGTTTACCCCGCCGGCATTGGTGATCGTATCGTCGAACACGCCCTTGGGCGCGTGCTTCGATCCCTGGAACATCAGATGTTCGAACAGGTGCGCGAAGCCGGTGCGGTCCTTCGGCTCAACGCGGAAGCCGATGCCGTAATAGACGCCGACCGTCACTGTGGGGGCGATATTGTCTTTGGTAAGCACGACGCGAAGCCCGTTGGGCAGCGTGAAATAGCGCATGTCGACGTTGAGCGATGCGGCAGCGGGCATCGCCATCTGGGCAGACGCCGTCGCCGGCACCGTGGCGGCGAGCAGGGCGATCGCCAGGCTCCAGTATCTCATGGTGGTTCCCCAAGACTCTCGGATCGAGCCGATGTGTGTTGGGGTAGCACCACGGTCGAGCGATGCAAGAGGCGCGGCAACGCCGCTTCAGTGGCGTCCGCTATGGCCAATGCGCTTGACGCTGCCCTTGATGCGGGCGGTGCGCGCACGTTCGATCCGCTCGCGATCGAGCTTCTCGCGCTCGGCACGCTCGCGTTCGGCTCGCTCGCGATCCTCACGCGCCATCCGCTCGGCGATGCGCAGGCGGATCGCCTGGAGCGCGGGCGATGCCTCGGTCTGGCTGAAATGCCGACGCAACAGCTCCTGCGCGCGGATCGCCTCGGCGGCAGCGATGCGGTCCGACCAGTGACGCGGCCGCTCGGTCTGTTTCGACGCCGCCACGAGCCGGGCGGCCGTGCGGTAGAAGCCGAACATCCGCGCGGCATAGATACCGGTGAACAGCGCGGTGCCGACGCCGACGAGCACGAACACCGCCCCGCCAGCCTGCGGCCGATAGAGCAGAATCAAGATCATCAGATAGACGAGCAGCGCCATCATCACGCTGTACGCCGCGAATTCGAGCGCCAGGAAGAGATAGCGGCGCATGCCGGGGTCGCTCATCGCCTTGCTCCTGCGCAGTCGCGAGCCGCGTCGCCCCGCGCGCCCGCGCAACTCTGCTCTGCCTGCCAGTGCCATCATGCCGCTGCCGCCGTTAACGAATCCTGATGCCGCCATGCGACACGCGTCGCCCGGCGGCGGAGCACCGCGCGAATGCAGTCCCCTTCCCCTTCATTATAGGTCAGGATCGGTTGCCCCAGCTTCCCTGGCGTTCGCGATCCTCGCGATCCATTCGTTCGGCGATGCGTTGGCGGATGGCTTCGAGCGATAGCGTAGGATCGAGCGCAAGCTCGTCCTCCTCTTCCTGATTTGCGGCTCGGTCGCCCTCTGCCCGCAACGCGGCGAGACGTGCCAGCGCGTCGATCGTGTCCAGCTCGCCCAGTTCGCGAAGTTTGGCGGCATCGACCCCTTCAAGTCCCAGCTGTTCGGCGGCGATACGCTCCGCCCAGCGCAGCTTGCGCTCACGCAGCGGATCGACGGGAACGGCTTCCGCCTCCACCTCGGCGTCGTCGACGATCATGCCGGCGTAATGACGATGGATCCGGCGATAACGATTGAACATGCGCACGGCATAGAGCGCGGTCAGCACCGCCACGCAGATGCTGGTGTTAATGTACCAGCGCGAATGCGCCTGCGGCGCGAACGACACGAGCACGTACATTGCCGCGCCAAGGAACGTCATGAAGATGAAGTATAAAAAGAACTCGATGGACTCGTACAGATAAGCCCGAATGACTGCGATCTTCATAGCCCCGCTCCGCTGCACGCGGCGTCCGCGGTGCCGCCATCGGGGCGAACGGAACTGCTGCGCGACCGGCCCCCAATAAACACGCAGGCCGTTAACGAAGTCTGGGCGCGGGCCGCCCCACGCCTCAGGAATTGTACGGACAGATGGGACTTTTAGCGGACCAGATTATACAGGACCGAACTGACAAAGTACGAAGCCACAGGGTTGCCGTTTGCATCAATCGCAGGGTCGAACTTGGCTTTGCGCATCATTGCCCGGCATGTCGGCGTCGCAAACAAATCAGGCTCGGTCCGGGCGAGGATATGGCAACTGGAGACGTTGCCGTCGGCATCAACATTAAGCCTGAACTGTAGCAGACCGCTATAACCATCTCTTGATGCCTTGTCGGGGTAGTCGTCGGGCGTCAACCAGATAGAAGGAACGGCCTTTGGCTCCGGCGGCTTCTGGAGCGAGAGCTGGACCTTTGGATCAAACCCCCATGTCTCGATGAGTTGCTCAGTACAGGTCTGAAGCGCTGCAAAGGGCTTTGCAAGATTACCGAACTCGAGATGAAATGAACGCTTTCCATAAGGCTTGACGTCCATCCCCGTAACGCTTGCTGCGAGCGTCTCGACTTGGTTTGCCTTGGCAGCGTCCTTGATATCCTTCACATCGGTTAGGGTGACGGAACGCATGATCGCCATGGCGAGATCGCCGTCTGACCCGAGGATCGCGTTAAACTTCTCGTGTTTCCCGGTGCCGAAATCCAGCGTGAATATCCTGCGCCCACCGGTCAGTTGCACCGGCTTTCCATAGAGCCTCAGCTCGAAAAAGAAGCCAGGGCTATAGCGCGTGAAACTGACGAACACCGTATCGTCGCCTTGCCCGAAGCGCGCATAGAGATGGCAGGAATCGCGATCATAATTGATCTCCCATGCCCCCACTCGATCGTAACGTGCGGGAGTATCGATCTCGGCCTCGGCGATCGAGGGCAAAGCAGCCGACACAGCTGCCGCAAGCAGCATATAACGCATAGTTCCCCGCGGAAAAGCAACGCGGCGCCCACTCCAACAGGAACAAGCGCCATCGCCACGGCCTATTTCACGCGCGCGGCAGACTGGTCAACCGGCACCACCGGCAGCAGCACCGAACTCGACTGGTTGCCGCCGTACATGATCGTCACCGTCGCCTTCTGATAGTCATCGGGCTTGGCGAAGAAGATATTCTCCACATATTTCTGTGGGTTGCGATCATAGACCGGGAACAGCGTCGACTGGATCTGCACCATGATCCGGTGGCCGGGCAGGAAGGTGTGGTTCACCGTCGGCAGGCGGAACTTGTATTCCTGGACCTTGCCGGCGGGGATCGGCGACGGCTTTTCGAACGAGTTGCGATAGCGGCCGCGGAAGATGTCCATCGCAATCGGCAGCTGGAAACCGCCCATTTCCTTGTTCGACGCGATCTCTTCCGGATAGACGTCGATCACCTTGACCACGAAGTCGCCATCGGTGCCGGTCGTCTTGGCGAAGATATCCGCCAGTGGCGCCCCCGAGACGCGCACCGCCTGCTTGAGCACCGGCGTCGAATAGGTGAGCACGTCCGGGCGACCATCGGCGAAGCGCTGATCGGTGACGAGGTAGGTGCTCCAGCGGCCGTCGTTGAAATTGATCGGCCGCGGCAGATAGGGGACGGGCTTGGCCGGATCGGAAACATAGCTGTCCGAACCTGCGCCCGGCCGCTCGAAGCCGGCGCCCTCACCCGCCGTCAGGTAAAGCGGCGTCAGCGCATCGGCGAGCGGCCATTTGTTCAGGAAATCCCAATGGTTCTCACCGGTGTTGTAGATGCTGGCCACAGGCGGCGTATAGGCCGGCGCGCCGTCCTTCAGATGCGCGTTGAAGAAGGGCAGCAGGATGTCGCGGCGGGCCTGGAGCGCGGTGTCGCCCTCGAACTTGAGCTCGCCGAGCGTCGATCCGTTATAGTTGAAGCCAGAGTGCCGCCACGGCCCCATCAACAGATAGTTATTGTTCGCCTGCGGCGTCTTCTGAAGCTCTTCCCAGCTGTGGATCGCGCCATACATATCTTCGTGATCCCAAAGCCCCTGCTCCCACAGCGTCGGCACGTTCGACGGATTGGCGGCAAGCATCTTGTCGAGCGCCTGCCCCTGCCAGAACGCGTCATAGGTCACATGCTCGGTCAGCTTCTTCCAGAAGGGCAGCTGGTCATAGCCATATTGCTTTGCCCAATCGCCCGCCGAGCCGATCTTGCGGAAGGTGTCGTAATCGTCCCAGCCGCCATTGGGGGGCGTCGGCCCGCCCGCCTTGTAGCCGGTGATGCCCGAGATCCAGCCGATATTGGGCAGACGGAACGCGCCGTAATGGAACCAGTCATCGCCCATCCAGCCGTCGATCATCGGGCTTTCGGGGGCAGCGACCTTGAGCGCCGGATGCGGATGGAGCAGCGCCATCACCACCGTCCAGCCTTCATAGGACGAGCCCAGCATGCCGACCTTGGCATTCGATTCGGGCAGGTTCTTCACCAGCCAGTCGATCGTGTCCCACGCGTCGGTTGTATCGTCGACCTTGGTGGGATTGAGTGGGCCGACCGGCGGGCGGGTGACGACGAAATCGCCCTCGGAGCGATACTTGCCGCGAATGTCCTGGAACACTCGGATATAGCCGGCCTGTACGAACACCTCGTCGCCCTGCGCCAGCACCGACAGCATCTTGTTGCTGTCCGTCCGCCGCACGCGATTATAGGCGTCATAGGGCGTGCGCGTGAGAAGGATCGGCGCGTTCTTTGCACCCTTGGGGATGACGATCGTCGTGAACAGCTTGGTGCCATCGCGCATCGGCACCATCACTTCGCGGCGGATATAGTCCTTGGCCCCCTCGGGCAGGACGAACTTCTCCGGAATGTCGTTGAAATCGCCCGGCGCGCGCTGCGCCGTTGCGGCCGGCCCTGCCAGCACTGCCGCCGCCGCCAGACCCGCCAGCGCAAAATAACTATAGCTCATGAACGTCCCCGCCTTCTCGTTGAGTGCGACGGTGATAATGTCTCACAGTGCCCGTGGGAAGCCCGCAACGAGCGCCTCCCTGGCCGACCGGCGATACGACGAAGCGGCAACGAAAACGGGCCGCACCCCAGGAGGATGCGGCCCGCTTCGGCGACAGATGGCGCGGATCAGAACCGGCCGGTCAGCTGCACGCCATAGAAGCGCGGTTCGGCAGGAATGAAGGTCGGGTTGCCGAAGCCGCCACCGGTGTTGCCGGCATCGAGCAGATAGCGCTCGTTGGTGGCGTTGCGGACATAGCCGGCGATCTCGTAGCGGCCATCGGCGAAGCTTGCACCGGCCTTGACGTTCACCAGCGTGACCTTGTCCTGCGAGATGGCTTCCTTGTTCGGCACCTCGAAGAAGATCTTGCTGCGATAGGTGACGCTCGGCGTCGCGAACAGGCGCACGCCGCCGCCGACGGGCGCGTCGACGGTGAAGCCGGCGGCCCATTGCAACTTGGGCTGCAGGCGGAAGCGATTGCCGGCATAGATGCCGTTCGACGCCTTGTCGTCGATGCCCCCGTCGATATAGCCGGCATTGGCAAATAGCGTCAGCCAGCGCGCAGGACGCAGCTGCCCTTCGGCCTCGAAGCCCAGATTGCTGGCCGAGCCGGCGCTTTCGGTGACGCTGGAGCCGACCGGGCGACCCGACGGATCGTCCGCATCCGTGACCGTTCGGCTGATCTGGAAGTTATCGTACTTCTGGTAATAGACGCCGATCGAGCCGGTGAACATGCCGCGCGACAGCTTGGCACCGCCCTCATAGTTCCAGACGGTTTCCTCAGGGATCAGCGACACGCTGGTCGCGGTCTGGTTCACCGTCGGCGAGCGACGGCCCTTCGAGATCGTCGCATAGAGGTTGAGCGCATCGCTGACGCGATACAGCACGTTGAAGCGCGGCAGGAACGCCTGGAAACTATCCTGCGACCAGAGCGTGCCGTTGGTCGTGACCTGGCCCGGGATCAGCGGCGCCTTGCTCAACACCGAGTTCGGCGCGACCGAGACATAGCCGGACTTGCGCTGTTCGATCAGCGCGCGGATGCCGGCAGTGAGTTCAATCCGGTGCGTCGGAATCCAGGTAACTTCGCCGAACATCGAATACTGGTCGTTAACGCCCTTGTTCGTGAAGATCGAGCGATAGGGGATCTGCGTGAACGCGCCGCCGGTCAGTGCAGCGGTCGCCTGCGCTGCGGTCACCACGCCTTGCGAATTGACGCAGCCGAGGCCGGGGATGAGGTTGGCCGCGCACTGGAGGTAGATGCCCTCCTCGGTCGAGAACGGCACTTCCTGGCGATTATTCTCATGGAAGACGTTCCAGCCGAAATTGGCGCGGACGTGCTCGGCCGTGTAGGCAAAGCGCGATTCATGGCTGATCTGCGAGCCATAGGCGCCCTCGGCGAATTCCAGCCACCAGGCAGCCGAGCCATCGGCATCGAAGATTTCGAGCGAGTTGAACGCGCGATAGCCGTTGACGGTGGTGAAGCTCCAGCCATCGCCGAAATCGTAGCTTGCGGTGAGATTCACGTCATACACGTCGCGGGTGAGGCCCAGCTTGTTGGCGCCCAGCGCCTCGCCCGACAGCGGCGAACCCGACAGATTGGCCTTGCCGAACGGATCGGCCGGACCGGCCGAGGTGGCATATTTGCCCGAGATGAATGGCGTGCCGCTGTTGCGCTGACGATCATAGGTGCCGATCAGATCGACGGTCAGCGCATCGGTTGGCGTGTAGCGAACCGAAGCGCGCAGGCCGAGCTGGTTCTGCGCGTAGAGATCGTCCTGGGTGGACGACAGGTTGGTGACATAGCCGTCGCGCTTCTTCCATTCCCCTGCGATGCGCGCGGCGATGACGTCGTTGCCGATGTTCAGATGGCCGCCGACGACATAGGCGTTGTAATTGCCATAGCCTGCGGTGATCTCGCCCGAGACGCCCGGTTCGGGGCGCGCCGAGATGATGCTGATCGCGCCCACGGTGGATGCGGTGCCGAACAGCGTCGCCTGCGGCCCCTTCACCACCTCGACCCGGTCGACGTCATAGATCGCCTGATAGGCGCCGCGCGACCGCGAGATATCGATGCCGTTATAGTAGAGCGTGACGCGCGCCGCCTGCTGCGACGAGCCGCTGTCCGAGGTGATGCCGCGGATGACGATGCCGGGGTTGTTGGCGCTCTGCTCCTGGATGTTTAGGCCGGGAACATAGTTCGACAGTTCGTCGAGATCGTCGACGCCCAGTCGCTTCATCTGCTCCTGCGTCACCGCCGAAATCGTAATCGGCACGTCGCTGAGCTTCTGTTCGATCTTCTGCGCGGTGACGATGATGTCGGTCGATTCGACTCCATTATCCCCATTTTCCTGCGCGTGTGCGGCCGTTGCCGATGCCGAGGCGAGCAGCGCGACGATGAATGCGATCCTGTTGTTTTTCACGGCTTGTATCTCCCTGTGTCGGGGGCCCGTTCGCCGCCAAATGTGAAACCGTGACTGCGCAGCTGCGTCGGATTTGTTGCAGATGCGTAAAATCCTGTGGCAGACCTGCTGCACGCCCTGTCGGATCGTTTGACACCGGCGCGCGCCGCGCCTATATCCTCGCTCTGACCCTCTGATCGGGAAATGGGACGCCGTCGCGCAGCGCTCCGGACGAATGGATCACAGGGCCTCTGAAGACGCTGAAACGCTGACGAAGCCCCTTCCGGGACTCGTTCGGCCTTTCTGCGTGTTGATGCACGTCCCGGCCCCGGATGAGGGGCACCAGATTTTCGGCTGACGAGGCAACAAACACCCATGGCAACCAAGGCAATCGAGGGCGGTCGCGTCAAGCGTCGCATCCGCAAGGTGTTCGGCGATATCCACGAAGTGGTGCAGATGCCGAACCTGATCGAGGTTCAGCGCGAATCCTACGAACAGTTCCTGCGGTCCGATCCCTCGATCGGCTATGTCTCCGGCCTCGAGAAGACGCTTCGCAGCGTGTTCCCGATCCGCGACTTTGCCGGCACCGCCGAGCTCGACTTCGTGAACTACGAGCTCGAGCCCCCCAAGTTCGACGTCGAGGAGTGCCGTCAGCGCGGCATCACCTATGCGGCGCCGATGCGCGTGACGCTGCGCCTCATCGTGTTCGAGGTCGATCCCGATACGGAAGCCCGGTCGGTTCTCGATATCAAGGAGCAGGACGTCTACATGGGCGACATGCCCCTGATGACGGGCAACGGCACCTTCTTCATCAACGGCACCGAGCGCGTGATCGTCAGCCAGATGCACCGGTCGCCGGGCGTGCTGTTCGACCATGATCGCGGCAAGACGCATGCGTCGGGCAAGTATCTGTTCGCTGCTCGCGTGATCCCGTATCGCGGCTCGTGGCTGGATTTCGAGTTCGACGCCAAGGACATCGTCAACGTCCGTATCGACCGCAAGCGCAAGCTGCCGGTCACCAGCCTGCTCTATGCGCTGGGGCTGAATTCGGAAGAGATCCTCAACTATTTCTACAACCGCGTCACCTTCCTGCGCGGCCCGAACGGCTGGCAGATTCCGTTCCAGGCGGAGAACTGGCGCGGCCAGAAGCCGATGTTCGACATCGTCGACGCCAAGTCGGGCGAGGTCGTGTTCCCGGCCGGCCAGAAGATCAGCCCCCGCGCAGCCAACAAGGCGGCGAAGGACGGGCTTGAGACGCTGCTGATCCCGACCGAGGAAATCTTCGGCCGCTACAGCGCCTATGATCTGATCAACGAGCAGACCGGCGAGATCTACATCGAGGCCGGCGACGAAGTGTCGCAGGAGAATCTCGAAAAGCTCGACAAAGCGGGCATCGATCGCATCGACCTGCTCGACATCGATCACGTCACCACCGGTCCGTGGATCCGCAACACGCTCAAGGTCGACAAGGCCGAGGAGCGCGAGCAGGCGCTGTCCGACATCTATCGCGTGATGCGCCCCGGCGAACCGCCGACGCTCGAAACTGCGGAATCGCTCTTCGCCGGCCTGTTCTTCGATCCGGAGCGCTACGACCTCTCGGCCGTGGGCCGCGTGAAGCTGAACATGCGCCTGGGCCTCGACACCCCGGACACCGTGACCACGCTTCGCACCGAGGACATTCTCGAGGTCGTCAAGACGCTCGTGAACCTCAAGGACGGCAAGGGCGAAGTCGACGACATCGACAATCTCGGCAACCGCCGCGTCCGTTCGGTGGGCGAACTGCTCGAGAACCAGTACCGCGTCGGCCTGCTCCGCATGGAGCGCGCCGTGAAGGAGCGCATGTCGTCGGTCGACGTGTCGACGGTGATGCCGAACGACCTGATCAACGCCAAGCCTGCGGTCGCCGCGGTGCGCGAGTTCTTCGGTTCGTCGCAGCTGTCGCAGTTCATGGACCAGACCAACCCGCTCTCCGAAGTGACGCACAAGCGTCGCGTCTCGGCGCTCGGGCCGGGCGGTCTCACCCGCGAGCGTGCTGGCTTCGAAGTGCGCGACGTTCACCCGACGCACTATGGCCGTATCTGCCCGATCGAAACGCCGGAAGGCCCGAACATCGGTCTGATCAACTCGCTGGCCACCTTCAGCCGCGTCAACAAGTATGGCTTCATCGAGACGCCGTACCGCAAGATCGTCGACGGCAAGGTGACCAACGAGGTCGTCTATCTGTCGGCGATGGAAGAGCAGAAGCACACGATCGCGCAGGCGTCGGCCGAGCTGGACGAGAGCGGCGCGTTCGTCGAGGAACTCGTCTCGGCCCGTCAGGCCGGCGAATTCCTGATGGCGATGCGTGACCAGGTGACGCTGATGGACGTGTCGCCGAAGCAGCTCGTCTCGGTCGCCGCCTCGCTGATCCCTTTCCTCGAGAAGGACGACGCGAACCGCGCGCTGATGGGCTCGAACATGCAGCGTCAGGCCGTGCCGCTGGTGAAGGCGGAAGCGCCCTTCGTCGGCACCGGCATGGAAGAAACCGTGGCACGCGATTCGGGTGCTGCGATCGCGGCGAAGCGTTCGGGCATCGTCGACCAGGTCGACGCGACCCGCATCGTGATCCGCGCGACCGGCGATGTGGACGCCAGCGAAAGCGGCGTCGACATCTACACGCTGATGAAGTTCCAGCGCTCCAACCAGTCGACCTGCATCAACCAGCGCCCGCTGGTGAAGGTGGGCGACGTGGTGCAGGCCGGCGACGTGATCGCCGACGGCCCGTCGACCGAGTTCGGCGAGCTGGCGCTAGGCCGCAACGTGCTCGTCGCGTTCATGCCGTGGAACGGCTACAACTACGAGGACTCGATCCTGATCAACGAGCGCATCGTGAAGGACGACGTGTTCACGTCGATCCATATCGATGAGTTCGAAGTGATGGCGCGCGACACCAAGCTCGGGCCGGAAGACATCACCCGCGACATTCCGAATGTCGGCGAGGAAGCGCTGCGCAACCTCGACGAAGCGGGCATCGTCTATATCGGCGCCGAAGTGGAGCCGGGCGACATCCTGGTCGGCAAGATCACGCCCAAGGGCGAAAGCCCGATGACGCCGGAAGAAAAGCTTCTCCGCGCCATCTTCGGCGAAAAGGCCAGCGACGTGCGCGACACCTCGCTGCGTCTGCCGCCGGGCGTTTCGGGCACGATCGTCGACGTCCGCGTGTTCAACCGTCACGGCATCGATAAGGACGAGCGTGCCCTGGCGATCGAGCGCGAGGAAATCGAGCGCCTGCGCAAGGACGCCGACGACGAACGCACCATCCTGAATCGCGCAACCTGGTCGCGCCTGCGCGAGATGCTGCTGGGTCAGGTCGCCACCGGCGCGCCGAAGGGCCTGAAGAAGGGCGTCACCATCGACGAGGACCTGCTCGACAGCGTCGACCGCCACGAGTGGTGGAAGTTCGCGGTGCAGGACGATGCCATGCAGGGCAACCTGGAGGCGGTGAAGGGCCAGTATGACGAGGCCGTGAAGCGCATCAAGGACAAGTTCGAAGACCGCCGCGAGAAGCTGGAGCGGGGCGACGAGCTGCCGCCGGGCGTACTGAAGATGGTCAAGGTGTTCGTCGCGGTGAAGCGCAAGCTGCAGCCGGGCGACAAGATGGCCGGCCGCCACGGCAACAAGGGCATCATCAGCCGCATCCTGCCGCAGGAGGACATGCCGTTCCTGGAGGACGGTACCCCGGTGGACTTCGTGCTGAACCCGCTGGGCGTGCCGTCGCGCATGAACGTCGGGCAGATCTTCGAGACGCATCTGGGCTGGGCCGCGCGCGGCCTCGGCAGCAAGATCGGCGATGCGCTGGACGCTTGGCGTGCGGCGAACCCCGATCCGCAGGCCGGCGAGCCGCCGGAAGCGGTGAAGGAGATCCTCAAGACCGTCTATGGCGACAGCTATGTCGACGAGCTCGAGAATCGCTCGACCGAGCAGCTGGTGGAACTGGCGCAGAATGTCCGCACGGGCGTTCCGATGGGCACCCCGGTGTTCGACGGCGCGGTCGAAAAGGACGTGGCCGACATGCTGAAGCTGGCGGGGCTCGACGAGTCCGGTCAGGTGACGCTGTTCGACGGCCGCACCGGCGATGCGTTCGACCGCAAGGTCACCGTGGGCTACAAGTATGTGCTCAAGCTGCACCACCTGGTCGACGACAAGATCCACGCGCGTTCGATCGGGCCGTACAGCCTCGTCACCCAGCAGCCGCTGGGCGGTAAGGCGCAGTTCGGCGGCCAGCGCTTCGGTGAAATGGAAGTGTGGGCGCTCCAGGCGTACGGCGCGGCGTACACGCTCCAGGAGATGCTGACGGTGAAGTCCGACGACGTGGTCGGCCGCACCAAGGTCTACGAAGCGATCGTCAAGGGCGACGACACCTTCGAGGCCGGCATTCCGGAGAGCTTCAACGTGCTCGTCAAGGAAATGCGCTCGCTGGGCCTGAACGTCGAATTGAAGAATGCCGAACTCGGCTTCGACGACGACGGCGTGCAGATCGCGGCGGAGTAAGCTGTCAAACTCCCTCTCCCCCTGGGAGAGGGAGGGAGCCGCCAAAGGCGGCGGAAGGGTGAGGGTGAACGCGCTGCACCACCCTCACCTTCCCACTCGGCTCCGCCGAGCGGGCCCCTTCCTCTCCCAATGGGAGAGGAGAACAGAATTCAGAAGAGGGTAGTAACCCATGAACGAACTTACGAACTTCGCGAACCCGCTCGCCAAGCCGGAAACCTTCGACCAGATCCAGATCGGGATCGCGTCGCCGGACCGTATCCGCAGCTGGTCGTTCGGCGAGATCAAGAAGCCCGAGACGATCAACTATCGCACGTTCAAGCCCGAGCGTGACGGCCTGTTCTGCGCGCGCATCTTCGGTCCGATCAAGGATTACGAGTGCCTGTGCGGCAAGTACAAGCGCATGAAGTACAAGGGCATCGTCTGCGAAAAGTGCGGCGTGGAAGTGACCGTCTCGAAGGTCCGCCGCGAGCGCATGGGCCATATCGAACTGGCCGCCCCGGTTGCGCACATCTGGTTCCTGAAGTCGCTGCCGAGCCGCATCGGCCTGCTGCTCGACATGCAGCTCAAGCAGCTCGAGCGCGTGCTGTACTTCGAGAGCTACATCGTCACTGAGCCGGGCCTCACCCCGCTCGAGAAGTTCCAGCTCCTCACCGAGGACGAACTGCTCGACGCGCAGGATGAATATGGCGAGGACGCCTTCTCCGCCGGCATCGGCGCGGAAGCGGTCAAGATCATGCTCATGGATCTCGACCTCGAGGGCGAGCGCAAGGAGCTTCTGGAAGAGCTGGCGACGACCAAGTCGGAGCTGAAGCCCAAGAAGATCATCAAGCGCCTCAAGGTCGTCGAGAGCTTCATTGAATCCGGCAACCGCCCGGAATGGATGATCCTGGACGTCGTGCCGGTGATCCCGCCCGAACTGCGTCCGCTGGTGCCGCTGGACGGCGGCCGCTTCGCGACGTCGGATCTCAACGATCTGTATCGCCGCGTGATCAACCGTAACAACCGCCTCAAGCGTCTGATGGAGCTGCGCGCGCCGGACATCATCGTCCGCAACGAAAAGCGCATGCTGCAGGAAGCCGTCGACGCGCTGTTCGACAACGGCCGCCGCGGCCGCACCATCACCGGTGCGAACAAGCGTCCGCTCAAGTCGCTGTCCGACATGCTCAAGGGCAAGCAGGGCCGCTTCCGTCAGAACCTGCTCGGCAAGCGCGTCGACTATTCGGGCCGTTCGGTCATCGTGACCGGTCCGCAGCTCAAGCTGCACCAGTGCGGCCTGCCGAAGAAGATGGCGCTCGAGCTGTTCAAGCCGTTCATCTACGCCCGTCTCGATGCCAAGGGTCTGTCCATGACCCTGAAGCAGGCGAAGAAGTGGGTCGAGAAGGAGCGCAAGGAAGTCTGGGACATCCTGGACGAAGTGATCCGCGAGCACCCGGTGCTGCTGAACCGCGCGCCGACGCTCCACCGCCTGGGCATCCAGGCGTTCGAGCCGGTGCTGATCGAAGGCAAGGCGATCCAGCTCCACCCGCTGGTCTGCTCGGCGTTCAACGCCGACTTCGACGGTGACCAGATGGCCGTCCACGTTCCGCTGAGCCTCGAGGCGCAGCTGGAAGCGCGCGTCCTGATGATGTCGACCAACAACATCCTGTCCCCTGCAAACGGCAAGCCGATCATCGTGCCGTCGCAGGACATGGTGCTGGGTCTCTACTACATCTCGATGGAGAAGGAGAACGAGCCGGGCCAGGGCATGATGCTCGCCGACATGGCGGAAGTGCATCAGGCGCTGCAGGCCGGCGCGGTGACGCTGCACAGCAAGATCGTCAGCCGCGTTCCGCAGACCGACGAGAACGGCAACAGCTACCTCAAGCGCTACGAGACCACCCCGGGCCGTATGCTTCTGGGCGAATGCCTGCCGAAGAGCCACAAGGTGCCGTTCGACGTCGTCAACCGCCTTCTCACCAAGAAGGACGTGGGCGACGTGATCGACGAAGTCTATCGTCACACCGGCCAGAAGGAGACCGTGCTGTTCGCCGACGCGATCATGAGCCTCGGCTTCCGCCACGCGTTCAAGGCCGGCATCTCGTTCGGCAAGGACGACATGATCATCCCGGACGCGAAGGAAGCGCTGGTCGAGGAAACCAAGGCCCTCGTGAAGGACTTCGAGCAGCAGTATCAGGACGGCCTGATCACGCAGCAGGAGAAGTACAACAAGGTGATCGACGCCTGGAGCCGTTGCGGCGACCAGGTGGCCGCGGCGATGATGGACGAGATCAAGTCGGTCAAGTTCGACCCCGAGACCGGCCGTCAGATGCCCGACAACGCCATCTACATGATGGCGCATTCGGGCGCCCGTGGTTCGGCGGCGCAGATCAAGCAGCTTGCCGGCATGCGCGGCCTGATGGCCAAGCCGTCGGGCGAGATCATCGAAACGCCGATCATCTCGAACTTCAAGGAAGGCCTGACCGTTCTTGAATACTTCAACTCGACCCACGGTGCCCGTAAGGGTCTCGCGGATACCGCGTTGAAGACGGCGAACTCGGGCTACCTCACCCGCCGCCTTGTCGACGTGTCGCAGGACTGCGTCGTCATGGAGGAGGATTGCGGCACCGAGCGCGCGCTGGAGATGAAGGCGATCGTCCAGGGCGGTTCGACCATCGCCTCGCTCGGCGAGCGTATCCTGGGCCGCACCACGGCCGAGGACATCGTCGACACCAAAACGGGCACGGTCGTGATCCCGATCGGCACGCTGCTCGACGAACCGATGATCGCGCAGATCGAGGCGCTGGGCGTGCCGGCCGTCAAGATCCGCTCGCCGCTGGTCTGCGAAGCCAAGCTGGGCGTGTGCGGCAAGTGCTACGGGCGTGACCTTGCCCGCGGTACGCCGGTCAACATCGGCGAAGCCGTCGGCGTCATCGCGGCACAGTCGATCGGTGAACCGGGCACGCAGCTGACGATGCGTACCTTCCACATCGGTGGTGCAGCGCAGCTCAACGAGCAGTCCAACCTCGAAGCGCCGGCCGACGGCACGATCGAGTATCGCGACCTGCGCGTGATCGAGGACCAGCGTGGCCGCCGCGTCGTGCTGAGCCGCTCGAGCGAGATCGCGATCGTCGATATGGACGGCCGCGAACTGGCGGTGCACAAGATCCCTTACGGCGCGTACGTCATGTTCGAGGACGGGCATGTCGTCAGCAAGGGCGACCGGATGGCCGAATGGGATCCGTTCACCATGCCGGTGATCACCGAAAATCCTGGTATCGTGAAGTATCAGGACCTGATCGACGGCAAGACCATGACGGAGCAGGTCGACGAAGCGACGGGCATAGCCCAGCGCGTCGTCATCGAGAACCGCGGCGTCGGCAAGTCCAAGGAGGATCTGCGTCCGCGTCTGACCCTTACCGGCGAGAGCGCCGAAGAGGCCGGCCGCTACATGCTGGCGCCGGGTGCGGTGCTCTCGGTCGAGGATGGTGCGCAGGTCCGCGCCGGCGACGTGCTTGCCCGTGTTGCCCGCGAATCCGCCAAGACCCGCGACATCACCGGCGGTCTGCCGCGCGTCGCCGAGCTGTTCGAAGCGCGCAAGCCCAAGGAAAATGCCATCATCGCCAAGGTCTCGGGCCGCGTGGTGTTCGGCAAGGACTACAAGGCCAAGCGCAAGATCGGCATCCAGCCGGAGGACGGCGGCGAGGTCGTGGAATATCTGGTCCCGAAGTCGAAGGTGATCGACGTTCAGGAAGGCGACTACGTCAAGCGTGGCGACAACCTGATCGGCGGCTCGCCGGATCCGCACGACATCCTGGAAGTGCTCGGCATCGAGCCGCTGGCCGAATACCTCGTCAGCGAAATCCAGGAAGTTTATCGACTGCAAGGCGTGAAGATCAACGACAAGCACATCGAGGTGATCGTTCGCCAGATGCTGCAGAAGGTCGAGATCACCGATGGCGGCGACACCACGCTGCTGGCGGGCGAACAGGTCGATCGCGAGGAGATGGACGACATCAACAGCAAGCTCGAGCCAGGCAAGGCCCCCGCACAGGGCAAGCCGATCCTGCTGGGCATCACCAAGGCGTCGCTGCAGACCCGCAGCTTCATCTCGGCCGCGTCGTTCCAGGAGACCACCCGCGTCCTCACCGAAGCGGCGGTCCAGGGCAAGAAGGACACGCTGCTCGGCCTGAAGGAGAATGTGATTGTCGGCCGTCTCATCCCCGCCGGTACCGGTGCGGGCATGAACCGTCTGCGGATCGCGGCCACCTCGCGGGACGCGGCGCTTCGCGTCGCCCAGCGCCGGATGCAGGAAGCGACGATCATCGCGCCTGCAAGCGCCGAGGAAGAGCATGCCGCCGAGCTGGCGCGCAACCCGCGCGATGCCGTGGGCACCGGCGACGATCCGCTGGGTTCGGTGGCCCCTTCGGGCCACGGCACCGATGCCGATGCGGGCGAGTATCTGAACGAAGCCGAGTGATCGGCGAGACCAGAACTCGACAAAGTGACTGAACCGGACAAGCCGTCGCCCAGCCAATGGGCGGCGGCTTTTTCGTTACGGGCGCGGCCGACGATGCCGCCAACCCGACAGCGAGTGAATATATTACGCGTTGGTAATTAGTTGTCGTGCATTGCTTCTATAATGCTGCAGATGACGTCCCAGCGCCTCCCCGCCATCCAGGAAATCGGATTGGCCGCCATGGTGGCAGCGACCGGGCTTTCGAGCGCCTATGCGTTCGACTTCATTCACGGCCAGTCCGCTGAAGAAGTTCACCTACAGCAGATCGAGCTCGCCGAACTGGCGCTGTTGGGTGCGCTGTATCTCGGCATGCTGATCGTCTATCTGGTCCGCACGATCGGACCGAACCATTCGCGCCGGCAACGCTCGAGCGGCACGCAGGCGACGCAACTGGCGACGGATCGCGACTTGCTGACGGGGTTGGCCAACCGCCAAGGATTTGAAGCGCGCGTCGCCGCCGAGTTCGCGGCGATGCCCCTGCCCGGCCAATCGCACGCATTATTCCTGCTCGAGATCAAGCGCATTCGATCCGTCGATCAACACCTTGGCCATGCCACCCGGGATGCCGTTCGGCGCGTGGTCGCCAAGCGGCTTGCGGCGGCGGTGCGGGGCAGCGACTGCACGGCGCGTCTGAACGGCGACCGGTTCGCCGTAATCTTCACGGCAATCGATGGCGAAGGCGCCGCGGAGGCGATCGCCAGGCGGCTGTGCGACGCGATCGAGGCGCCGATCGAGATCGGTCGGCACATGTACGGGACCGCCTTGGGGATGGGCATGGTCCTCAATCGTGGCCAAGCGTTCATCGCCGACGAATGGATGCGCCGCGCCGAGGTTGCGCTCGACACCGCCAGGCGCGTCGGCCGGCATCCGTGGGCCTTCTACACGCCCTATCTCGGTCCCGGGGCAGCAGGCCGATAGGGACACATGCGTCGTTGAGCGGCGGCGGCAGAGAGACGTCCGCCCGTCGCTACATCGCGACGATGCGATCGCCCAGCCGTTCGGCCTCTTCGCGATCGTGCGTGACCAACAGAATCGGCAGACCGGCCTCATCGCGCAGTCGTTCGAGCAGGCCCATGATCTCCTCGCGTCGGGCGCGGTCCAGCGACGCAAGAGGCTCGTCCAGCAGCAGAAAGTCCGGTGCGGACAGCAGCGCACGGCCGATCGCCACCCGCTTGGCCTCCCCTCCCGAAAGCGTGCGTGGCCATCGATCGAGCAACGGCGCAATGCCGAGCAGCTCGACCGTCTCGTCGAACCGCGCCCCTGCCCCCGGTCGCCGGCCATAGGCCAGGTTGGCGCGAACGCGCAGATGCGGGAACAGTCGCGGCTCCTGAAAGACATAGCCCGCGCAGCGCGCCTCGGGCGGGAGATCGATCCCGCCATCAGCGTCGAACAGCGTATGGTCGCCGATACGCACATACCCCGTATCGGGCTTCAGCAGCCCTGCCACCATGTTCAAGACGCTGGTCTTGCCGCTACCCGAGGGACCGAACAGGACCGACACTCCCGCACCCGGCGCAACACGGCAAGCGATGGTCGCGTCGCCGACGCGTCGGCTGATCTCGATATCAAAGGACATGCGTGCCCCGCCCCATTCGCCGCGCCAACCATTCGGACGCGACGAGCGCGCCCAGCGCGACAAGCACCGAAATACCGGCCAGCCGCAGCACCTGCGCCTCGCTGCCGGGCACCTGCAGCGCCGAATAGATGGCTAGCGGCAGCGTCTGGGTTTCGCCCGGCACGTTCGACACAAAGGTGATCGTCGCCCCGAATTCCCCGAGCGCGCGCGCGAACCCGAGCACCGCCCCCGCGATGACGCCGGGCATCGAAAGCGGCAATGTGACCGTGCGGAACGTACGCGCCGGACTGGCACCGAGCATGCGGGCTGCCTGTTCGAGCCGCCGGTCGATCGACTCGATCGATAGCCGGATCGCCCGAACCATCAACGGCAGCGCCATCACGCCCGCCGCAATCGCCGCGCCCGTCCAGCGGAACAAGACGGTGGTACTCAGCCAGCGTTCGATCAGCGCACCGAGCGGCCCGGCCGGCGCAAAAGCGAGCAGCAGCACCCATCCCGTGACGACAGGCGGCACGACCAGCGGCAGGTGAATCAGCGCGTCGAGAAACAGCTTGCCCGGGAATCGAGCCCGCGCAAGCAGCCATGCCAGCGCAAAAGCCAGGGGGAGCATCGCGAGCACCGCCACGCCACCGACCTGAAGCGACAGCGTGACGATCCCCCACTCCTCTGCGCTCAGCATGCGTCGGCGCGGCTCATTGCGGCGAAAAGCCGTAGCGCGCGAAAATCGCCTTGCCGGCACGCGACAACAGGAAGCGGCGAAATCCCTCGGCCTCCGGGCTGCGCGATGCGCGCAGGCGCGCGACCGGATAGCGAATGGGCGGGTGGCTGGCCGCCGGAAACAGACCGGCGACGCGGACCCGGTCAGACGCACGCGCATCGGTGGCATAAACGATCGAAAACGGCGCCGCGCCACGTTCGACCAGCGCCAGCGCGGCGCGAACATTCTCGGCGCGCACGACGTGCGGCTGCAACGACCTCCATGCACCCAGCCGGACAAGCGCTGCCTTGCCATAACGTCCTGCCGGCACCGCGTCGGGATCGGCCATCGCCAGCGGCCCCCTCCCGATCATGCGCACCAGCGCCGCGGCGTTTGCGGGATCGACATCCCGCCGGTCGCGTACCGGGACGGCCAGGACCAGCCGGTTGGCGAGGAACGTCTTGCGGGTACCCGGCAGGACGCGCCCCGCTTTCTCGACAGCGTCCATCCAGGGCTCGTCGGCGGAGACAAACAGATCCGCCGGCGCGCCCGCGATGATCTGCCGCGCCAAAGCCGAAGACGCGGCAAAGGACAGGATCGGCCGCGCATGCCCGGCGCGCATCCACGCATCGGCTGCCGCATTCATCGATTCCTGAAGGCTCGCGGCCGCGAGCACGAGCGGCGGCCGGGACGTCGCAGCGGCGGCCGAACGCGGTGACGCGAGCGCAAGTGCCGCCAATCCCGCCAGCATGTCGCGTCGATCCAGCGTCGAAGCCATTCGCGGCAAACCTCTTTTCGCCTGCAGACGGCTCCGGTTCGGCGCCTCGCGCGCCGGTGTCAAGGCGGGCACGGCAATATCATCCGCCGTCAGGCGTCGGCCGACGCCGCACTACCCGCAAAAAAGAAAAGGGGCCGGCGCCTTGAGAGACGCCAGCCCCAGGGGTCGAAAGCTTGACGATCAGGCGGCCTGAAGGGCGCCTGCCGCACGATCGCGGCGACGCCGCATCATGGCACCGGCTGCGCCGAAGCCGAGCAGCATCGTGCCCCAGGTCATCGGTTCCGGCACGCCCGTGACATCACGGAAGATCTGCGCGGTGTTGATCGTGTAGCCCATGTTCTGAAGGACATCGATGTTGATGTTCCAACCGATCGCGTCAAACGCCGCGAGGTCGGCCGCCGTGATCACGCCCATCTCGCCGTAGCAGAAAGTGGGATCCATCACGCCGACCTGATTATAGCCATCGCAGCCGCCAGCCGCGCTGGCCGTGTCCTTGAAGTGCGAAGCCTGACGGCCATCGCCATTGTACCGGCCGGTCGACATATAGGCGTCACCGCCGAACACCGTCGCGCCGCCATCGATCGAAAAGTAGGACGCGGTACCCACCGACCAGTCGAGCGTGCCCGGCGCACTGTAACGGAACAGATCAAGGATGTTGCCGACGGTCTGGTTGTCCCAGTTGAACGACGACGCCCGGCCCGGGCCGTTGGGAGTGAGATAGTAATCATAGGTATCGACGCCGCTCGTGAAACCGAGCGCATGGCCCATTTCGTGGATCGCGACGCCGATGAAGTCCATGTAACCGCTGGAGATGCCATCGGTCGGGTCGAAGTCGAAGTTGAACGCCGAGCTGAAGGTGATGTTGGCATCGGTGGTGGGCGCGACATTGTAGCCCAGCGCCTTCAGGTTCGCCGCCGTGCCCGAAACGGTTGCGTTGTCACGGGTGTCGTTGCTGTCGAACACCTTGGCGGTGCTGAGCTGACCGACGCCGCCAAGCGGTCCGTTGCGGACCATGTCGATCGTGCCGATCGAGCCGAAGCCCGCAACAACCGTCGAGCCCGTAATCGTCGGGGTGTAGAGGCCAGCGTCGAGCGCGCTGTTGCCGCCGAACGCCAGGGCATCCTTCACATCTTCGATCGCGACCGAATATCGCGTCGAACCCGTCGAACCGATGATGCCGTCGCCCAGCGCACTGTAACCCACGCCCAAGTTTACGGTCACGTTGGTCGTGATCACGCTTTCCCAATAAGCCGCTGCAATGCGGAAGCCGACTTCCGATTGAGAACCGATTACCCCGCCATTGTCGATGAGGTTGATCTTCAGCTGCGCATGCGCCGGTGCTGCTGCGCAGGCGATCGCAATTGCCGCCGCACCCATTGCGGCCGCGCGTTTGAACATAGTGATGCTCATTGGTTTCCCCCTTCATGGCGCGACCCCTCGCGCCATGAACAGAGTTAACAGTTTGTTACCGTAATGCGTCAAGCGGCATTCGGCACATTGCAGTGCAATACAGCTGGCGAAATGCGACCAACCGAATAATTCTGCCACGTTTCGGGACAGAATTATAGATGATATAACATCAAATGCTGCGTTGAACACCTTCGTTTCGGCAACAGCGATTCGCTCCGCCTGAAACGGTTATTGGGGAAGAGGCGGCACGGCGAGCGGCGCCTTTATTCTTCACCCATCCTGAGGGCAGCGATGAAGGCTTCCTGCGGGATCTGCACGCTGCCATATTCGCGCATCCGCTTCTTGCCTTCCTTCTGCTTCTCCAGCAGCTTGCGCTTGCGGCTGGCGTCGCCGCCATAGCATTTCGCGGTCACGTCTTTGCGCAGCGCGGCGATCGTCTCGCGGGCGATCACCTTGCCGCCGATCGCGGCCTGGATCGGGATCTTGAACAGGTGGCGCGGGATCAGATCCTTGAGGCGCTCGCACATGCCGCGGCCGCGGCTCTCGGCGGTCGAGCGGTGGACGATCATGCTCAGCGCGTCGACCGGCTCGTTGTTGACGAGGATGCTCATCTTGACCAGGTCGCCCGCGCGGTGGCCGATCTGCTCATAGTCGAAGCTGGCATAGCCGCGGCTGATCGACTTGAGGCGATCGTAGAAGTCGAACACCACTTCGTTGAGCGGCAGCTCATAGGTCACCTGGGCGCGCCCGCCGACATAGGTGAGGTTCTTCTGGATGCCGCGGCGATCCTGGCAGAGCTTCAGGATCGGCCCGAGATATTCGTCGGGCACATAGATCACGGCCTGGATCCACGGCTCCTCGATCTCCTCGATCCGGTTGGGATCGGGCATGTCGGCCGGGTTGTGAAGCTCAAGCACCTTCGCCTCGGCCTCGCCCGCGGCCTTGGTCAGCAGCATCTTGTAAACGACGCTCGGCGCGGTGGTGATGAGGTCGAGATCATATTCGCGCATCAGCCGCTCCTGGATGATCTCCAGGTGCAGCAGCCCGAGGAAGCCGCAGCGGAAGCCGAAGCCCAATGCGGCCGAGGTCTCCATTTCGAAGCTGAACGATGCGTCGTTGAGGCGCAGCTTGGAGATGCTCTCGCGCAGCTTTTCGAAGTCGGCGGCGTCAACCGGGAACAGACCGCAGAACACCACCGGCTGGACTTCCTTGAAGCCTTCCAGCGCCTGTGCCGCAGGGCGCTTGGCATCGGTCAGCGTGTCGCCGACGCGCGCCTGCGCCACTTCCTTGATCTGCGCGGTAATAAAGCCGATCTCGCCGGGGCCGAGGTCGGGCAACTGCTCGATCTTCGGGCGGAACGCACCGACACGGTCGACCAGATGGGTGGTGCCCGCCTGCATAAACTTGACCTGCTGGCCCTTCTTGATCGTGCCGTCGATCACCCGAACCAGAATGACGACGCCGAGATACGGGTCGTACCAGCTGTCGACCAGCATTGCCTTCAGCGGCGCTTCGGGATCACCCTTCGGCGCCGGAATCCGCTCGACGATCGCATCGAGGATCTCGTCGATGCCGATGCCGGATTTGGCGCTGGCCAGCACCGCGTTCGATGCGTCGATGCCGATGATCTCCTCGATCTCGTTGCGCACCTTTTCGGGCTCAGCGCTCGGCAGGTCGATCTTGTTGATGACCGGAATGATCTCGTGGTCGTGCTCGATCGACTGATAAACATTGGCGAGCGTCTGCGCCTCCACGCCCTGTGCCGCGTCGACCACCAGCAGCGCGCCCTCGCAGGCGGCGAGGCTGCGGCTCACCTCATAGGCGAAGTCGACATGGCCTGGCGTGTCCATCAGGTTAAGGACGTGGCCCTTCCATTCCAGGCGCACGGTCTGCGCCTTGATGGTGATGCCGCGCTCCTTCTCGATGTCCATGTTGTCGAGCACCTGGGCGGACATCTCACGCTCGGTCAGCCCCCCGGTACGCTGGATGAGCCGGTCGGCGAGCGTCGATTTCCCATGGTCGATATGGGCGATGATCGA
The DNA here is from genome assembly GCF_054489705.1 of Sphingomonas sp. RS6. NCBI lineage: Bacteria > Pseudomonadati > Pseudomonadota > Alphaproteobacteria > Sphingomonadales > Sphingomonadaceae > Sphingomonas > Sphingomonas sp. RS6. The sequence continues at coordinate 27,719 of NZ_JBTMWM010000010.1, read as the reverse complement.
AAAGTTGCGGATCTTGGAAAGGTCGGTGGCCATAATCGGCGCGCGTTAGCAGTTTGCCCGCAAAAGCCAAAGCGTCTGATGCATCGCGTCGCATCATCGTCGCATCGTTTCTATCCCGTCGCAAACGGCTTTGCTATGTCCGCCCGCGCCCGGCTTGACCGTGGCAGGGCATGGGGCGGTGCAAAGCCAGGCAAATAGCCGTGCTGTCCGCGGGTGCCGTGTTGAAAAAGGGAGGTTGGTTTCGATGAAGATTCGGATGTTCGGCGCGATCGGCGCGCTGGCGCTATGCGCGGTGGCGATGCCGGCAGCAGCCCAGACCGCGATGTCGTCGGGGCGGCAGGACAGCAAGGGCACAACGAAGGGCGCCTCCTCCGGCCGCAAGGCGCAGGAACGCGGCATGCGCGAGATTCCGCGTTGCACCAAGAAGCTCGGCACGATTTCGATCGTCGAGCCCGAGAACCAGTGGTGGCGCGAACTCAACCTCGGCAGCCCCGAGGCGATCATCAAGGTGTTCGTGCAGCAATCCGGCTGCTTCAGCCTCGTGAACCGCGGCCGTTCGCTCCAGAGCCGGGCGATGGAGCGGGCGATGGCCGATCAGGGCGAACTTCAGGCCGGATCGCGCATGGGCAAGGGCCAGGTGAAGGCGGCAGACTTCTTCCTTGAACCCGATATCGTCTCGAGCAACCGCAATTCGGGGGGCGGCGGCATCGGCGGTGCGCTGGGCGGGCTGATCGGCGGACGACTCGGTGCGGTCGTCGGTGGCGTCAACGTCAAGAAGAAGGAAGCCAACGTCACGCTCAGCGTCGTCGATGCACGCACGACCGAGGAGTCGGTGGTCGAAGGCTATGCACGCAAGACCGATATCGGCTGGGGCGGCGGTGGCGGCGCTGGCTGGTGGGGCGGGTTCGCCGCGGCAGGCGCCAGCGGCTACCAGAACACCGAGATCGGCCAGGTGATCGTGCTCGCCTATCTCGATGCCTATATCAAGCTCGTACAGGAACTGGGCGGTCTGCCCGCTGGCGAGTATTGATAAGCGGCGCGGGGGGCGGCGAACGCTCCCCGCGCTTTCTATGCCTCGACGTCCTGCTCGGCACAGGCCTGGTCGATCGCCGCGATGGCGCGGGCCAGACGCTGATCCCCATCGCCGGACACCATCGCCCAGCGGACACCGCGACGTTCCAATTCGGCTTTCGACAGGTCGAAGAAGCGCTGGCGCAGCGCCGCCGTACCGAACAGCCGCGTTCCATCGGCAACCCACGGCAGGTCGATGTCGAACAGCAGATACAGGCCGGCGGTGTTGGTCCAGTCGTCGAACCACGGATCGCGCGTCCCGAACAGCATTTCCGCCCACACCGCCGTCATCAGCGGATCGGTGTCGAGGATCAGCGGATCGGCGCCGTTCGCCAGCATCATCCGGCAGCCGGCATCGTGCGTCCGGGCGATCTCCACCAGATCGCGCATCGTGAAGTCGATGCCGCGCGCTTCTGCATATTCGCGGCCATATTCGTCGAGCACCTCGCCGCCATAATGCGCCGCCAGCCGCGCGGCGATGCTGGTTTTGCCCGTGCTTTCGGGGCCGTGCAGGCAGATGGTGCGAGGCTTCATGTCCGGGCACGACTCCAATCGATGGCGCCCCATATCGAAAGCGCGAGGAACAGGCAGTAAAGGCCGGTGGTCGGCCAGAGCCCCTTGATTGCAAACAGCGGAATCGCGAGCAGGTCCACCAAAATCCACAGCACCCAGCATTCCCAGGCGCGACGCGACTGAAGTATTTGCGCAGCGACGCTCAGCACGGCGATGGTGCCGTCCCACCACGGAAAGGCGGCATCGGTGAAGCGGTGCATCAGCGCGCCCCACGCGATCGCCGCGAGCGCACACCCGGTCGCCCATCCGGCGCGAGCAGGCAGCGCCAGCCGTTCGACGATCACCGCCCCTTCGGCCATGCGCGAGCGCCGCCAGTTCCACCAGCCATAAAGGTTGACGGCGAAATAGAAGGGCTGAAGCAGCGCATCGCTATACAGCTTCGCCTCAAAGAACACCCAGCCATAGAGCGAGACCATCGCCAGCGCGAACGGATAGTTCCACAGGCTTCGGCGCACGACCAGCGCGACGTTCACGATGCCCAACAGGCTGGCGACGGCTTCGATCGGGCTCACGCTGGCGGCTTAGCAAGCGCGGCGACGCACGGTCGAGCCCCTGCCCGCCAGCGCGCCGCACCAGGTTGGAACGCGCGATCAAAAATATTTACGTCCGGCGGCAAACGAAGCGCTCGCGGCGCTTGACGGCTGGCCGCAGCCACCCTTATAGGCGCGCCTCCAAGCTCAAGCCGGTCTGCTCCCGAAAGCAATGTAGACCGGACTCCGTCGGGGAGTAGCTCAGCCTGGTAGAGCACTGCCTTCGGGAGGCAGGGGCCGGAGGTTCGAATCCTCTCTCCCCGACCACTTTCTTGTTGCCGCGCGATCGCTGATATCCCGGTTCGCACCCGGCCTCGCGCTGCGGCAGTCACACGGGAGCCATTTGCCGTGTCCAGTTCCACCCCAGCCACGCGGATGCTCGAAGCGGCGGCGGTGCCGTTCACCGTTCATCGCTATATCTATGATTCCGCTGCCGAGAATATCGGCCTCCACGCCGCCGCAACGCTGGGCGCCTCACCTGCGCAACTGCTCAAGACGCTGATGGCGCTGGTCGACGGCAAGCCTGCGCTCGCGCTGGTTCCCGCCGATCGCCAGCTCGCGACGAAACGGCTGGCGGCGGCGCTCGGCGGCAAGTCTGCCGAGCTGATGGCCGCGCACGATGCCGAACGGGTCTCGGGGTACAAGATCGGCGGCATCAGCCCGTTCGGGCAGAAGCGGCGGCTGCCGGTCGTAATCGAGGCGCTGGCGATGCAACAGCCGCTGATCTACCTCAATGGCGGCCAGCGGGGATTGCAGGTGCGGCTGGCGCCCGGCGATGCGGCGCGGCTGCTTGATGCGCGCGTGGCAACGATCATTGCCTGAGCGCCGATGCCGCCTGCCGGCTAACGGTACCGCGCCTCGCGTGAACCTTCACGAAGCAGCGTGGTCACATGATCGAGGATCGACGGGCGGCCCTTCGGCCCCTTGACGACGGCGGCGTTGACATAGGCGTGGACCTTGGCGCGCAGGCGCTGCTCGGCGCGCAGCCGCATCCATTCGCCCGCCGTGTCGCGCGGCACGCGGCCGACGCGCGCCTCCCCCACCGGCAATCCGCCCGCGGCGGTCCGCATCAGGCCGGACAGCGCCGTGCCCCCCGCAGCCGCCCAGTCCTGCACCTCTTCGAACATGTCGCGCACCAGGTTGGTCTCGGGGGCGATCGGCCGCCAAAGCACCTCGTGATCGGAAACCGCCGCCAGCGCGCGGTTCGCCTCGTCGATTACCCGCCGCGCGAGCGGCTCGGCCACCTCGCGCACCACCGGCGCGACGCGGGTCGCGACGAAGCGCGTCTGATCGATCAGCCCATCCTGCCAATTGGCCTGCGACAGCGTCGCATCCAGCGTCTCGATCAGATCCGCCGCCGCCTGGTTGAGCACCGCCCGCGCCAGCCGGACATGGGCGTCGCGCCACGCATTGATCTCACCCCAGCGGAAAATGCGTAGCAATTGCAGGAACCTCGTTGCGCCAGAATCTCACCATCGCCGGTGCAGCAAAGGGCGAGGAAAGCAGAATAGCCGCAGCTCGACAAGCGATCAGGAGGACGGGCTGCCCTCCAGTGACGGCGCACCGGGAGGTACCGCGGCGTTGCGCCAGCGCTCCACCGGCACCACGTCCATTCGCCCGTCGGGCAGCCGCCGGCGCTGGATCAGCGTTGCTTCCTGCTGGCTGGTCGAGCCGATCGTCGCGCGCGTCCGCACCCAGAAATGCGTCGAGCGGAACGACGTGCCCCAGGGCAGCGTCACATTCTGGTCGGACAGATCCTTCAGCGTCAGGAAGCCCTGGCGGGCACGCACCGCCACCAGCCGCGACGCGACAAGCGGATCCTTGAACAGGATGCGCAGCAGATCGGGGACGGCCGAGTTAAGGTTGATCGTTGACGGACCGGGCAAGGCCGTAACGAGTTGCTCCAGACGGTCGGCAACCTTCGGCTCGATGCCGGCAAGCCGCAACGGACGCAGGTCGGTAATCGGCCCCTCCAGCCGGACATACTGGATCGCCGCCACCACCTGTTCGGGCGGCATGCCGATATCGTTGGCGATCTCCTGAAGCAGCACCACCGCCCCTGCCTCGCCGGTGCGCACCGAATTGATGTTGAAGCGGCCTTCGGCGTCGGCGATCGCCAGATCGAACGTGCCGCCTTCGATCGGTGCGCCATTTTCCGCCAACCTGGCCCAGGGTTCACCGGCATGATCGACCTCCGGGGCGGTCTCCGCATCCCGGCGGAGCGCCACCAGCGCGGACAGTTCGCCGCCGCGCACGATCGCCTGCGCCCGCGCCGCCTCGCGCATCCGCAGGCCGCGGTCGAGCGCCAGTTCCTCGCGGTCGATCATCAGCAACACCAGCCCGCTGGCGATCGCAACGAACATCAGCACGTTGACGAGGATCATCCCGCTTTCGCCGTCGCGCGGAGGATGGGAGCGGCTCATTCCGGCTCGTCCTGCTTGGCGCGGCTTGGCAGCGTCACCACCCGTCGCAGCGTGACCGGCGAGCCGCCCGGCCCCGCAGTTTCGAGGTCGAGCGCCACGGCACGCGGCCAGCGGGCCTTTTCCGTTTCGCTGGTGTCGCGTGGCCAGCGATCGACCCAGCCGCCGTCCCAGAAGCGCCAGCGCGCGCGCACCACCGCGGGCAACAGCAATTGCGGCGCGGGCGCGGCACGGACCAGCGTGCCGCCGACAACGGCATAGCGAACCGGCACCGCGACACCGCCCGTGCCCGGCGCGCTGCGCGTGAACGACAGCCGGTTGCCGCCGCCTTCGATCGGTCCTGCCGCGATCTGGTCGAGGTCGCTGGTCAGCACGAACATCGTCCGCTGGAGCGCAGCAAGGCGATCGAGTCGCCCTTCTGTCCGGCCGTTGACGTTGATGATGCCATCGACGAGCGCCAGGCCCGCCACCGCGATCAGCGCGAACAGCCCCAGCGAAATCATCAGTTCGATCAGCGTGAAGCCGGACTCCCCGGCTTCGGCAGTGCGTTTCACGAACCCGAACTCACCGCCACCGCACGATAGCCTTCCCGGCTCGCGACGACGATAGCGAAGTCGCGCGCCACTGATCCGTCGGTACGAAACCGCACCGGGCCGGTGACACCATGAAAGCCCTTGGCGTCGACCAGCCCCTGCATGTCGAGCGCGTCGGCGCCGCGCAGCGTGTTGGCGACGCCCGCCGCGTCGTAGGCGAGCGCGGTGATCGTGCCGGGGTCGCCGCCGTTACGAGCTTCGAATGCCTGGGCAAAGGTGGCGAACGCGGCCGGGTCCGGGCATGCGAGCCAGGCCCCGTCGAGCGCCTCGAGCGCCTGTGGCCGCGAATCGAGCCCCTGGATCGTGCCGAGCAACTGGACGCCGCTGTCCTTCAGCGCACGCGCTGCCGCCAACACCGGCTCGCCGCTGCCAGGCAGCAGCACGGCATCGGTCGCGTCGCCGGCATCGGGCAGCGGCTGGCCGGGGCGGACCTGCACGACGCGCAGGCGCAGGCCGATCTCGCTCTCCATCCGGCCCGCCTCGATCGCGGCGGCGGCGCTCCACGGCGTCCCGTCGTCGATCATCAGCACCGATCGCACACCCCGGCTCCGCGCATAGCGCAGGATGGCGCTCGTCACCTGCCCCGCAGTGATGCCGAAGATCCACAGCCCCGGCTGGCGAAGCACCGAATCGTTGCTGAAGGCGATCACCGGCACCCGCCCGGCAACCGTGCTGCCCACCGCCGGCACTTCCTCGGCGCCGAGCGGCCCGAGGATCATCGCAGGGTGGCGCCGCAACGCCTCGCCGGCCGCGCGCGCCGCGCCGGCCGACGTGCCGCCGGTATCGAAACTCAGCACGAAGGCGCTGTTTTCCGCGAGCAAAGCCGCCTGCCGCATGCTACGGCCGAGCGCCGCTCGCGACCCCGTGAGCGGCAGCAACAGGGCGATGGGGCGCTTGTCCTTCTTGTCGCCCGCGAATGCGAACGAGGGAAACGAGAGCGATGCCGCCGATGCGACGAGGCCCGATGGCAGCAACCGCAACAGGGACCGCCGGTCCATTGCCGACTCCGGATTCAGGGGGTGGGGCACGGCGGCGTCTTATCGTCTTCGCTCTGCTCGGCATAGGGGCCTATGCGATCGCGATGGTGACGACGATGCCGGCCAGCGTGCTCGTCCGCAATGTGCCGTGGCGAACGGGCGTCGCCGGCACGATCTGGAACGGCGAAGTCGGCGTGGCGGGGGGCAGCAAGCTCGAATGGCATCTGGCGCCGCTGCGCTCGCTGACCAGCCTCGGCTTCGCGGCCGACTGGCACGCCACCGGCCCCGACACCGATCTGGGCGGCCGGGCGCTCATCCATCTCGGCGGCCGCGCAGTACTCGATCATGTCAGCGGTGCCGCCGATTCGAGCCTCCTCCAGGCGATCCAGCCCGATCTGCCCTTCACTTGCGCGCTGACGATGCAGGTGGAGATGGCCCGGATCGCGGTCGGCGGCGGTGCCCGCATGCTCGACGGCAAGGTCAGGACCGATCCGGGCAGTTGCCGCACCAAACCGAATGGCGCGGCGCAGTCGGTGCCGGCGCTGCTCTTCACGGCGGAGCATGTCGGCGCACGCACGGCGATGCGGATTACCCCGGCAACGCAGCGCCGCCAGACGCTCTTCGACGCGGTGCTGAGCGAGGACGGGACGCTGGACCTGGGGCTGACGGCAGACGGTGCCCGCACCCTCCCCTTTATCGGGCTGCCCGGCGGCGCCCGCATTCAGGGAAAGCTCTGAGAGGGTCAGGTGCCGACCAAATTGTTGAGGTTGATGATCGGCAGCAGGATCGCGAGCACCATCAGCAGCACCAGCCCGCCCATCACCAGCAGCACCAGCGGCTCGACCAGCGCAACCAGCGTGGCGACCAGCGCGTCGAGTTCACGCTCAAGCTCGCCCGAAGCGCGGCCGAGCGCAGGCGCGAGCCTGCCCGAGCTTTCGCCCGACGCGACGATCGCGACCAGCATCGAGGGGAAGACCTCCGCCTCCTGCATCGCTGCGCGCAGGCTGATGCCTTCGCGCACGCGCGTGCCGACCGCGAACGCCTTTTCGCGGACGAAATGGTTGGGCGTCACCGCCGCCGCAGCGTGCAGCGCCTCGACCAGCGGCACCGCGCTGCCGACCAGCGTGGCAAGGCTGCCCGCGAACCGGGCGGCGTTCAACTGGCGGCTGAAACGACGAAACGGCCTCCGCTCCGCAAAGAACCGATGGACCCGCAATCGATTGGCGGGCACCCGCATCCACCGCCCGAAGCCGACCGCGCCGAGGCCGATCGCGATCAGCAGATAGACGCCGAAATGCTGGAGGAACGCGCTGATCGCGATCAACGCGCGCGTCAGCAGCGGCAGATCGGCGCCGCGCGAAACGAACACCTTCACGATGTCCGGCACGACATAGACCATCAGCAGCACCATCATGCCGAATGACACCAACGCCAGCAGTGCGGGGTACAGCAGCGCCAGCTGAAGTTTCTGGCCATTGGCCTGACGATTTTCGACGAATTCGGCGAGGTGGTTAAGCACGTCGGGCAGCTTGCCCGAGGCTTCGCCGGCTGCCACCGAGGCGCGGTAGAATTCGGGAAACGCCCTTGGGTGCTGCGCCAGCGCGGCGGCGAAGCTGCGCCCGTCGAGGATCGCGCCGCGCACCTCGAGCAACAGCGAACTCACCGCCGGCTGCTCGGATTGCGCTGCGACGAGCCGAAGCGACTCCTCGATCGCGATGTCGGCGCCGACCAGCGTGGCGATCTGGCGCGTGACGGTGGCGAGCGCGCGGGCACTGACGCCGCCGCGGCCAAAACGCGGCAGGGTGATCGATCCGATGGTGCGGCCGCGTTCGGCGGCGGGCTCGACCGAAAGCGGCAGCAACGCCTGTTCGCGCAGCATCGCCCGCGCGGCGGCGGCGCTGGAAGCTTCAATCACGCCCTTCTTGGCGGCGCCGGTGCGATCCGCAGCACGATAGGCAAAGGCGGGCACTTACATTCCTCCCCGGCACGGGGAGGGAAACCGCGCGGCGAAGCCGCGGGGTGGACGGGGCTCCCGACAAGCGGTTCGGGTGAGGATACCCCCCTCCACCATGCTGCGCATGGTCCCCCTCCCCGTGCCGGGGAGGATCAGGGGCCCCCTCACGCTTCGTCCCTCACGACCCGGGCGACTTCCTCCACCGTCGTCACCCCGGCGCGCAGCTTGGCCACACCGTCGTCGAGCAGGCTCGGATTGTCCGCCCGCGCGTGGCGTTCGATCTCGGCCTCGCTCGCGCCGTCATGAATCAGCTTCTGGAATGCCTCGTCGACTGCGACGACCTCGTAAAGCCCGGCGCGTCCGCGATAGCCCTCGCCGTGGCACTGGTCGCAGCCGACGGCCCGCCACACCGGCGTCCCCACCGGCAGCGCGCCGCCGAGCAGCACCGAATCCGCCTCGTTCGCTACATCTTGCTGCCGGCAGTTCGGGCAGAGCCGCCGCACCAGCCGCTGCGCGCACAGCCCGACCACCATCGGCGCCAGCAGGTAACGCTCGACGCCCATGTCGATCAGCCGCGTCACCGATCCGACGGCGGTGTTGGTGTGCAGCGTCGAGAGCACGAAATGCCCGGTCATCGCCGATCGCACCGCCACCTGCGCGGTTTCCTGATCGCGGATCTCGCCAACCATGATGACGTCGGGATCCTGGCGCAGGATCGCGCGCAGGCCACGGGCGAAGGTCATGTCGGTGCGCGGGTTCACCTGCGTCTGGGCGACGCCGGCCAGCTCATATTCGATCGGATCCTCGACCGTCATCACGTTGCGCTTGCGGTCGTTGAGCCGGGTCAGCGCGGTGTAAAGCGTCGTCGTCTTGCCCGAGCCGGTCGGACCGGTGACGAGCAGGATGCCGTGCGGCCGTTCGAGCAGCCGGCCGAACACCGCCTGGTCGCGCTCGCTCATCCCCAGCCCGGCAAGGTCGAGCTTGAGCGATCCCTTTTCCAGCAATCGCATCACCACCCGCTCGCCATGCTGGGTCGGGATGGTCGAAACGCGCGCGTCGACGTCATGCCCGCCGATGCGCAGCGTGACGCGGCCGTCCTGCGGCACGCGCCGTTCGGCGATGTCGAGCTTGGCCATCACCTTGATGCGGCTCACCAGCAGCGGCGCCAGCGCGCGCGGCGGCTCGATCATGTCGCGCAGCACGCCGTCGACGCGGAACCGCACGACGAGCCGCTTCTCCTGCGTCTCGATATGGACGTCCGACGCGCCTTCCTTCACCGCTTCGAGCAGCAGCGCGTTGATGAGGCGGATCACCGGCGCATCGTCGCGCGTGTCGAGCAGATCGTCGACGCTTGCCGCACTGTCGGCAAGTGCGGCCAGGTCCATGCCGTCCAGATCGATGTCCGCCGCAGCACCCCCGGCCCCGCCATAGGCCTCGCCGAGCGCGGTATCGAATGCCGCGCCCTCAAGCGCGATGAAGCGGGCGCCGGGCGCCAGCCGCTGCACCTCGATCAGGCCGTCCAGACCGGCATCGCTGCGGTGCAGGCACTCGATCCCCGCCGGCGTCGCGCGGATCAGCACGCCGTGGCGGCGAGCAAAGCCATAGGGCAGCGTCGGCACCTCAGCCAGCGTCTCGGGCAGCGTCACTGGCCGAACTCCACCATCGCACCGACCCGGCCGGGCGCGCCGCGCCGCTCGATCGAGACGCGCCGGACGCGAAGATCGCTCGTCGCTGCCACATCGTTCAGCCAGGCGAGCAGCGAGTCATAGCTTGCATCCGCCACCGTCGCCCGCACGCCGCCGGCGACGGGCGTGGTGGCGATCGCCACGCCGAACGCCGCGGCAGACTGGGTGGCGATCGTCGCGGGATCGCCGGTTCGCCGCTGGACGCGCGGACCGCCCAGCGTCCCGGCGGCACGGGTGCGCGCGATCAATGTGTCGTAGGTGCGGATGTCGGCCAGCGCGGCGGCACGCGCGGCCTGGATCGGCTTGATCACGCCATAGACGAGCACGACGCCCGCGAGCAGCGCCCCCAGCACCGCCAGCCAGAGCCGCTCGCGCGGGCTGCGCGCCTGCCACCAGTCGGCGGTGCGGGTGATGCCGGCGTCGAGCGTCGGCAGTTGGCTTCGAATCATATCCCTCATGCCGCGCTCGCCGTAATGCGGATGGCGCCGTCGGGCGATGCCGTCGCGTTGCCCGATATGCGGGCGGCGCGCAGCGCGGCGCCGATCCGCTCGGCAAGCCCGGCGTCGCCCGGCGCGAGATCGAGCGTCAGCACATTGCCCTCGAACCGCAGCGCGCGCACCGCAACGCCCCCCGAAACCGGCCCCAGCGCTGCGGAAACACGAACGAGCAGCGGCATGAACCGGTCGGGCGGCCCACCCGATCCCTGCGGCAGCAGGCCGGTCACCGCGCCCACCAGATCGCCCGACAGGTCCGCGCCGGGCGCTGCGAGCGACACGATCGCCCGCGTCTGCTCGGCGCGCTGGTCGGCGATCCGGCGTAGCATCACCGTGTCCGCCCCGGCGATCGCGACATGCGCGGCCGCACCGGCCGCGACGATCCAGCCGAGCCGCCGCCAGCCGCTCGAAATCCCCGCCCGCGTCCGCACCGCGAATTCGTCCTGGCGCAGGTCTAACTCAGCGGCGGCCAGCGCGGCCCGCCCCCCCGGCTGCCGCGTATCGGACGCAGCAGCAACGCTCTGCATGTCGTCCGCCAGTGGCTCGCCATGATTGTAGATGCGCGGACGTCCGGCCGCTTCCCATGCCGCCCGGAGCAGCGCCGCCGGCACCGCAAAGCCCGTGCCGTCGGCGGCGAGCACCAGCGCCCGGCCTTGACGCACCGCCACCGCCCAGCCTTCGCCCGGACGCGGCAGCAGCAGCGCATCGGGCACCATCGCCGCATCGCCCAGCCCCTGAGCCTGGGCAAGCGCAACCCATTCGGCCATTGTCTCGCGCCGCACCACGCCGACTAGATAGCGATTCGGCGCGTCCTGCGGATCGATGCGCGTGCCCAGCGCCAGATGCACCGAATCAAGCGGATCGGCGATCCGGTCCTCGATCGCGAATGGCAGTGCCGCACGCCGTTTGGCGCGGCTCGGCAACGGCAGGTCGACGGCGAGCATCCGCACCCGTTCGCTCGGCACGACGACAGTTGCGGGGCCGTCCGCGTCGATTATGATCAGCCGGTCGCCCGCCAGCGTCCACACGCCCGCGGCGCGCGGCATCGGCATCTCGTGCGTTTGGGAGCCATTTGTCATAGAAGCTTCATGGGTAGGACGCATGGGGTGGGGATGCGCATAGTTTTGAAACAGTTTAGTGACATCGCACCGCAGCAGGCCGCGCGCAAGCGCCGTGCCGTGCCCGACCGCGAAGCCGGCCTGACGCTGATCGAGATGCTGATCGTGCTCGTGATCATCGCGGTGGTCGCTGGCCTCATCACCATGAACGTGATCAACCGCCCCGACGAGGCGCGCGTCACCACGACCAAGGGCAACATCGCCAGCATCGAAGGCGCGCTGAAGATGTATCGCCTCGACAATGGCGATTATCCGACCACCGGCCAGGGCCTCAACGCGCTGGTGGAAAAGCCGACGATCCCGCCGGTCCCGTCCAACTGGGCGCAGGGCGGTTATCTGTCCGCGCCGCCGCTCGACGCCTGGGGCAAGCCCTATGAGTATAAGTCGGAGGGCGGCAGCTTCACGATCCGTTCGCTCGGCAAGGACGGCAAGCCCGGCGGCGAGGGCGTCGACGCCGATATCGAAGGCAAGGGCTGATCCGCATGCGGGGGGGCGCCATCGTCGTGCGCCGGCCTTCCGAGGCCGGACTGACGCTGATCGAGATGCTGATCGTTCTCGCGATCATCGGCGTCGCGGCCGGCGCGGTGACGCTCGGCATCGGCGCGGCCAGCCGCAAGCCCAGCGTCGAGAGCGAGGCACGCCGCCTCGCCTCGCGGCTCCAGGCGGCGGCGGATGACGCCATGCTCGGCGATCGGCTGGTCGCCTTCACGGCCGATGCGCATGGCTATGGCTTCGCGACGATCGGCACCAACGGGAAGCTGGCGCCGCGCACCGACGATGCACTTGCCCCGCACACGCTGCCCGGCGGCATCACCCTCACGCTCGACACGCGCCCGCCGGTGGTGCTCGGCGTCGATGGGTCGGGCAAGCCGCTCTCGGCGACGATCGACAATGGCAGCCAGCGCTGGCTGGTCCGTTATGACGGGCTGACCGCCAGCGCCGTCCCCGCTCCGGCTTCGTAACGATGGCCGCGCCGATCGACGTGCCTGTGGCGGCGCGCGGCTTTTCTCTGATCGAGGCACTGGTGGCGCTGGCCGTACTCGCCATCGCCACGGTGGGCCTGATGCGGACGGTGCAGACGCACATCGATTCGACCCGTGGCCTGGAGCGCCGCGCCGCCGCTATGTGGGTCGCCGAAAACCGCCTGTCCGAAATGGAAGCGGGCATCGCCGGCGAACCGAAGGTCGAGATGCTCGGCCAGCGCTGGCGCATCGCGGTCGACCGTCGCAGCACCGACGATCCCGAGATCGTTCGCGTGCGGATCAATGTATTCGCCGATGCCGAGAAGACGCCGCTTGCATCGCTCGACGGCTTCGTCGACGGACGCAAGGGATGACTCGCCTCGCCCTCACCCCGCGCCAGACGCGCACCGCGCTCGATCTGCTGACCGGCGCGGTGGTGGTCTCCGTCGCCGTTGCGCTCGCCGGCCTGACCTGGCGGATCGCGGGCCATGCCGGCACCGGCGCGATCACCGTCCCCACGCGCGGAAGCGGTTCCGCCGCCGCGCCCGACCTCGCACCTGCCATCGCCCTCGCCCCCTTCGGCAAGGCGGTGGTGGTCGATGCGCCCCAGCCGACCAGCTTGCCGATCGAGTTGAAGGGTCTGGTCGCCGCGATCCCGGCCGAGCTGTCGACGGCGTTCATTGCGGTGAGCGGCGCCCCGGCACAGCCGTTCCGCATCGGCCAGCAGGTCAGCGGCGCGACCCTCGCCGCGATCCAGCGCGATCGGGTGGTGCTCGAACATGGCGGCCGTCGCGAATTTCTGGCCTTCCCCGACCCCACCCTTTCGCCCGAACAACGCCAGGCCGCCGCTGCCGCCGCGCCGACCGGCGAGGCACCGCCGCCGGGCGCCGGCCCGGGCGTCCAGCCGCCGCCCGAGCTGCCCGGCAACAGCGCCGCCGTGATGCAGAAGCTGGGCGCCACGCCGACATCGGAAGGGTTCCGGATCGGGAGCGGCGGCCCGCCGGGCATGCTCGCCGGCGATGTCATCACATCGGTTAACGGTACGCCCCTCACCGACACCCGCGCAGCCGACGCCGCATTCGCCGCCGCTCAGCAAAGCGGGTCGGCGCAGGTCCAGATCCTCCGCAACGGCAAGCAGCTGACGCTTACCGTACCGCTCCGCTAGAGAGAACCATTGTGAAGATTCGCTCCGCCCTGGCCTGCCTCGCGCTCGCGCCGTTGCTCCTCGATCCCGTGCTGGCGTCGGCGCAGGCGCAGGAATCGGCCGATGTCGTCATCAACATGCGCGGCGTGGAAATCGCCGACGTGGCCGATCAGATCTCGCGGATCACCGGCCGCACGCTGATCCTTGATCCGGCGGTGAAGGGCCTCGTCACGGTCACCTCGTCGAGCCCGCTTACCCCCAGCGGCGTCTGGGATCTGTTCCAGTCGGTGTTGCGCGCGAACGGCTATGCCGCGGTCCGCTCGGGCCGCGCCTGGCGCGTGGTGCCGGCCGCGAACGCGATCCGCGACGGTGGCGTGCCCGCACGCGGCTCGGCCGGGCAGGAACTGATGACGCGGATGGTGCGGCTGTCGAACGTGCCGTCCGCGGATGCCGCGCGGATCGCGCGGCCGCTGGTCGCCAGCTTCGGCAGCGTCGAACCGCTCACCAGCCCCAATGCGATCGTCATCACCGACTATGCCGACAATGTCCGTCGGATCGAGGCAATCGTCCGCCAGCTCGACGGTGGCGGCGGTGCCGCCTTCGCTGCGATCGCGCTCAAGAACGGCAGCGCCCCCGCCGTCGCGCAGGCGCTGCAGAACGTGCTGGGCGGCGATCAGGCGGCGGGCGCGCGCGTCGCCGCCGACGAGCGCAGCAACACCGTCATCGTCCGCGGCACGCCCGCGTCGGTCGGCGAGGCGCGCCGGATGATCGTGTCGCTCGACCAGCCGGGCGGCGCGACGCCGATCACGCGGATGTTCCGCCTCAACTATGCCGATGCCGAAACCGTCACGGACGTGCTGCGCGGTGTGCTCGGCCTGGGCGACTCGGTCGACAACCCGGTCGCGACCAGCCTGTCGAGCGGATCGACCAACCCGTTCGCCCGGCTTTCCGCGCAGACCGCCTCGTCGGTCGGCACCAGCGGCAGCGCCGATACGAGCGGCGGCGTTCAGGCGGCGGCAAGCACCACCACGCCGACGATGCAGTCGAACACCGCGCCCACGCCCAAGGGCTTCTCGACGCCCGACCTGACGGTGCAGCCCGCGCCCGAACTCAACGCCGTTGTGGTCCGCGGTGCGCCGAGCGCGATCGCCTCGATCGAACCGCTGATCACCGATCTCGACGTCCGCCGTCCGCAGGTGCTGATCGAGGCAGCCATTGCCGAGATCACCGGCGACGATGCCGAGCAGCTGGCGGTGCAGATCGGCACCAGCGGCGCCGTGCTCAGCCAGGTGACGGGCGCGGGCACGTCGTTCACCACCGGCGGCACCTCGCTTGGCACGATCCTCACCGCGCTCGGCGTGCCCGCCGGATCGGTGCTGGGCACGGGTGGCACTGCAAACTTCACGATCGGCGACAATTTCTCGATGCTGCTCCAGGCGCTGGGTACGTCCACCCGCGCGAACCTGCTCTCGACGCCGCAGATCACCGTGCTCGACAATGTCCCCGGCGAATTCGTCGCGGGTCAGAACGTGCCGTTCGTCACCGGCTCGGTCCTCACAAATTCGAGTTCGACCACGCCCTATCAGACGATCGAGCGCAAGGATGTCGGCATCACGCTGCGCGTCCTGCCGCGCGTCAATGCGGGTGATACGATCCGGCTTCAGGTGAACCAGGAAGCGTCGTCAATCGCGAGCACCACGGTCTCGTCGGCATCAGACATCATCACCAATCGCCGCGCGATCAACACCACCGTGCTGGCCGATAACGGCGCTACGATCGTGCTCGGTGGCCTCACCAGCGACGACTATACCGATACCCGCCAGCAAGTGCCGGTGCTCGGCGACATCCCGCTGATCGGCGAGCTGTTCAAGGCGCGCAAGGAACAGCACCAGAAGCGCACGCTGTTCATCTTCCTGAAGCCGACGATCCTGCGCGACGGCGAGGATGCCAGCGCCGCCGCCAAGGATCGCTATGCCCGGCTGCGCGCCGACGAGGCGGAAAGCGCCAAGCGAAACAGCCTGCTGCTCGCGCCGCCGCCGGCGCGGCTGAAGGTGGAGATCGACGGGATCTACTGATCCGTCGCGGGCGGGGCCGCGTCGTCGCCGGGAAGCGGCACGCGTGCCCGCTCGCCGCCCCGAACGAACAGCGCCGCGTCGATCGACAGCGATTCGAGCCGCCAACCGTCGACGCTTTCGCCGATCGCCAGCGTTCGCGTCGCGCCCTCGCCCGTCCGCACCAGCGCGACGGCATCGCTCCCCAGGCGCCCGACGATGCCGCTCAGCTGTGGCGCATCCGGCGGCAGCGTATCCCCGCCTCCCGCACGCGACGAAAACAGCGCACGATCATAAACATGCGCTATCGGCGGCACCGGCGTCGTCGATAGCGGCTTCACGGCCGCCGACAGGCGCTGCGCATCCGCCGGCCGGTGGTGCGGCAACAGCAGCATTACCGGCAGCACGATCGCCCAGCCCCCGGCCAGCGCCAGCGCAATCAGCCAGGGCCGATCGCGCTTCATCGCCGCACCGCCACGATCTCGCCGCTCAGCCGCACGCCGCCACCCTCGGCGGGTGCGATGCGCCACGTCTGGAATCGCATCAGCGGGCGTTCGCGCACGATCGCATCCGCCAGCGCGATCACCGCCTTGTCGCCGCCCGATAGGCGCACGCGCAGCATCGCCATCGGCGCCGGCGCCGCTACCGGCTCGATCGCCTCGACCAGTACGCCACCGCCACGCGCCAGCGCCTGTAGCCGCGCCGCCATCTGCCGTTGTGCCTTGCCGGCGTCGCCCCCCGGGAGCGCGAGAGCCCCCGGCAGCAACGAGGTCGCCTCGGCCGGCCGAGCGGCCAGCGCCGCAAGATCGGCCCGCGCGGTTCGGGCGGCATTCAGCTCGCGCACGCCACCCATCGCCCAGGGCACCAGCAGCAGCGCCAGCGCAATGCCGCCCCCAAGCCCCGTCAGGATCGGGCGCAGGTTCACTTCGCCGCCTGCCGCAGCGAGACGATCATTACCCCGTCGCCCTGCCGCTGGCCGATGTCGTGCAGCCGCGCGAGCCAGGGCGCGCGGTGAAGTGCCGTGCGCAGCGCGTCCGGGTCCGCGCTGGCAATGTCCAGTTCCAGCGCACCGTCAGCCAGCCGTTCGGCCCGTAACAGGCTCGCATCCGCGGGCAGCACCGCCGCGATCCGGTCGAGCGTCTCGGCAGGCCCAGGCCCCACCAGCGTCGCCTGAAGCGCGTCGCGAACGACTGCGCGATCATGCGCTTCGGCGAGCTTCGGCGCGAGCGCGGCCTGTGTCGCCTCGATGTCGCGGTTGACCGCCATGTGCAGCAGCCGCGCGCCAGCGCCCACCGCCAGCGGCCCGGCCGCGATCAGCCCGGCGAGCGCAAGCACCCGGCCGATCCGCCGGCCGCCCTCGCCCGTTGCCCGACCGCCGGCCGGGCCTGGCGGCGCACGCCGACGCCGCACCGCCGCCGCCAGTCGGCCGACAAGGCTGTGGTCGGGCTCGGTCGGCCCGGGCTCAGGATCGGGAGCACCCGCTTGCATGCCCGGCGCTTAGCCGCCCGCCCGCCCGGTGGAAAGTGTCACATTCGCGCCGCTGACCTGTCGCCGAGTTGCAACGGCGATTCCATCATGCCTTCACCGGACGCCCCCAAGGAGAAACGGTGCCGGCGCAAAGTCCGGCAATCCTAAAGGGGGATTCGATGACAGATCGTATTGAAACGCCGTTCGCCTATACTGATGGCGACGTCGACACCAATGCCAGCACCGAAGTAACGCTCAACGAACTGGCCGATCAGCGCTATTCGCGCCGCCAGATGCTGCGCGGCTCCAGCGCGATCGTCGCTGCCACGATCGGCGGCTCGGTGGTCGCTGCTTGCGACAGCAACACCAGCTTCAACAACGATGCCGCCCCGACGGTCAGCGCCGGCGCCGCGGGCACGGCGACCTCGGGCCGCATGGTCACGCTCACCGGCACCGCGACCGATGATGACGCCATCGGCGCCGTCGCCTGGACCCAGGTGAGCGGCACCGCCGTCACGCTGAACAACGCCAACACCAACACCGCAACCTTCATGGCGCCGGTGGTTTCCGCCGCGACGACGCTCACCTTCCGCTTCGCTGCGGCCGATCGCAATGGCCACACCGCCACCGCGACCACCACCGTCACGGTCAACCCGCCGGCGCTCGGCTTCACGGCCGTGGCCAAGAACAAGCTCGACGTGGTCACCGTCCCCGCCGGCTACACCGTCAGCGTGATCAACCGCACCGGCGATCCGATCGCCGCGAACGTGCCTGCGTACAAGAATGACGGCACCGATACGGACTTCGACAAGCGCATCGGCGATCATGGCGACGCGCTCTGGTGGTACGGCCTGAATGCCCCTGGCACCGCCCGCGACGCGACCAGCTCGACGCGCGGCCTGCTCGTCCAGAACCACGAGAACATCAACGATCAGTATCTGCATGTGAACGGCGCCACGAGCACCGGCGGCGTTCGTCCCGAGTCCGAAGCGCAGAAGGAAATCGACTGCCACGGCGTGTCGGTTACCGAAGTGGCCGAAGGCGCCAATCGCGCCTGGGCGGTGAAGCAGGATTCGGCATACAATCGCCGCATCACCCCGGCGACGCCGATAGTGTTCAACGGCCCGGCCCGGGGTTCGGACCTGCTCAAGACCGTCTATTCGCCCACCGGCGTGGCCGGCCGCGGCACGATCAACAACTGCGCCAACGGCACCACCCCCTGGGGCACGGCGCTGACCTGCGAAGAGAATTGGGCCGGCTACTTCCGCCGCCGCGGCGACGATGCAAACCGTACGGCAAAGGAACTCACCGCCCTCGCGCGCTATGGTGTTAGCAGTAATACGGGCAGCTATGGCTGGTCCACCGTGGTCGCCGCGGACAGCACCAACACGCTGTTCCGTCGCTGGGACGCCCGCGCCGGCACCGGCACCGCGACCGACGACTTCCGTAACGAGCCTAACCAGTTCGGCTGGATCGTGGAAATCGACCCCTATTCGCCCGGCTCGACACCGCGCAAGCGCACCGCGCTGGGCCGCATGGGCCATGAAGGCTGCTGGCCGGGCCTGTTCGTCGTCGGCAAGAAGCCGGCCTGGTACATGGGCGACGATTCGCGCCGCGAGTATATGTACAAGTTCGTCTCGGCGACCACCTGGGTCGCCGCCGATGCCAATGCCACCGATCGCCTCGCGATGGGCGACAAGTATCTGGACGCGGGCACGCTCTACGTCGCCAAGTTCAACGCGGACGGCACCGGCACCTGGCTGCCGCTCGTCTATGGTCAGAACGGCCTGGACAGCACCAACACCGCCTACCCGTTCGCCGATCAGGCAGACGTGCTGGTGAACGCCCGTCTGGCCGCCGACAAGCTTGGCGCCACGCCGATGGATCGCCCGGAATGGACCGCGACCAACCCGGTTACCGGAGAGGTTTACCTCACCCTCACCAACAACAATGCGTCCAACCGCCCGCTCACCGGCACCGACGCCGCCAACCCGCGCCACTATAACGACCCGAAGGGCAGCTCGTCGCAATATGGCAACCCGAACGGACACATCATCCGCATCAAGGAAGCCGATACCGAAGCGCTGAGCTTCACCTGGGACATCTATGCCTTTGGCGCGGGCGCCGATCTGGATCCGACCAACATCAACCTGTCGGGCCTGAACGACACCAACGACTTCTCCAGCCCGGATGGCCTGGCCTTTGCCCGCGCCACCAGTGCCGGTGGCCAGGTGAAGCCGCTGATGTGGATCCAGACCGACGATGGCGCCTATACCGACGTCACCAACTGCATGATGCTGGCCGCCCAGCCGGGCACGGTCGGCGACGGCGGCGCGCGTACGATCACCAACACCGGGTCGGGGGGGACGACCGCCACCCAGGCGACCCGCATCGGTGCCGCGCCTGGCACCGATCTGCGCCGCTTCCTGGTCGGCCCGGTCGAATGCGAGATCACCGGCGTGGATTCGACGCCGGACGGCCGCACGCTGTTCGTCGGCATCCAGCATCCCGGCGAAGGCGGCACGCCCGCGGCCCCGACCAGCCACTGGCCGGATAGCCAGGCCGGCGGCACCGTCGCGGCGACGGTGCGTCCGCGCTCGGCGGTGGTCGTGATCACCAAGAATGACGGCGGCGTGGTCGGCCTCTAAGCCACCGCTACGTCACCCGTTCGGGGGAGGTCCATCGGCCTCCCCCGTTTCGTTTGGCCGGTCAGCGATCAGAGCGGCTGACGATCTTCGCGGTGCCGTCGGGCGTGATCGTGATCATGTGGCTGCCCTGCGAACCGCAATTGGCGCGCCACAGCGGGTTGCCGTCCTGATCGGGCATCCGCTCCGAACTCTCGACATGATCGCACGCCAGCCCGGCATCGAGCAGCGCGCGGATGAATACCACGTTGCGCTGCGCATCATTCATCGCGATCACCTCGGCAGCCACGTTGTTGCCGGCCTCGCCGTTGTCGACCACCGCATTGGCTTCCGCCGTGTCGTTGGCCAGCACATCCTCGCGATTGTCGCCCTGGCAACCGGCCAGGGCCACTGCCGCCAACACCGCAAGCATCGCGCGCTTCTTCATATTCACTCTCCTGTCTGTCCAGCGCATTGCGCCACGCCGGCCAGTGACTGGGTCCACCAGCACGGCAAAGCGCGACTATTGTGAAGGTTCCGTATCGATCGCCGATTCAGCGCTGATACGCCTTTGGCAACGCGCCTTCCGCGGGCTTCCAGTATCGGTCGCGCAGCCGCGTCTGGCGGTTGACGAGCGATTGCTCAACGCCGTCGATATAGACCTTCACGGGCACCGTCCCGATCTCGAGCGGATCGCCGTCCCAGATCACTACGTCGCCGTGCCGGCCGGGCCGCAGCGATCCGAACGCGTCGCCCATGCCCATCGCCTCGGCGGGCTTGGACGTGATCGCCGCGAACGCCGCATTCCAGTCGAGCCCGGTCGCGCCCGGCACGCGGGTGAGCGCAACCAGATTGCCGGCGAACTGCTTTTCCCAGCGCGCCTGACGGGCATCGTCCTGGTTGATCGTGCCGATTCCGACCAGCACGCCCGCCGCCTTCATCCGCCCGATGTTCGATTGCGTCGCGGCAAGCTGCTCGAACGATGCGGGTAGGTCGTTGAGCGCCGTGGCGATCACCGGCACGCCGGCCGCCGCGATCTGCGGCGCCACAGTCCAGCCCTCGGTCGCGCCGACCAGCACGAGCCGCAGCGACGGCATCTCGCGCTTCAGGTTGAGCAGCACCAGGATGTCCGACGCCCGCTCGACATGGACGAGCAGCGGCGCCTTGCCCTGGACGATGCCGGTCAGCGCATCGGCATCGGCGCGCGTCAGCAGCGCATCCCGGCCGCGATCGGAAAAGCCCGCCGGATTGCGGAGATAGTCGCGCACCTCGAACAGTATGTTACGCAGCATCGCATAGGCGGCGGGACGGCTGCCGCCCGCCACCTGCCCGCCGGTTTCGCCATATTCCATGAACTGGAATGCGCGCGACCGCGACACCGCATCCATGTCGCTGCCCAGATCGATCACCGCCCCCTGCCCGGCAAAGATCGAGCCCTTGCTCACCTCCGGCGCCACCACTGCGCGGGTGATCCCGTCGGCGCGGTTGATGGCGATCGTGCTCGCCCGCGGATTGACCGCAGGCGCGATGTCGAGCGCGGCATTGAACGGCGATCCGCCGGCCGATGCGTCGTTGGTCGGCGCAACGGCATCGACCTCGACGATGCCAAGCCGGCTGAAGCCCGCGAAGATGCCCGGCGTCACCCATCGGCCGCCGGCATCGACCGTGGCCATGCCGGCCGGGATCGGCACGCCAGCGCCCGCAGCCACCACGCGGCCGCCGCGCACCACCACATTTCCGCCCTCGATCGGCGCCGATCCGTCACCGATCA
The DNA here is from genome assembly GCF_054489705.1 of Sphingomonas sp. RS6. Lineage (NCBI taxonomy): Bacteria > Pseudomonadati > Pseudomonadota > Alphaproteobacteria > Sphingomonadales > Sphingomonadaceae > Sphingomonas > Sphingomonas sp. RS6. Next base: position 6,285 of record NZ_JBTMWM010000010.1, on the reverse strand, counting down.
CCACCCGGGCGTTGGTGATCGCCACGTCCTGCGCTGCGGCAGGGCTCGCGATCGCCGCCGTCGCGGCGGCAAGAAGCAGCATCCTCTTCACTTCACATCCCCCTCGCCCGGCTGGCCCAGCTCGAAATCTGAAACCGGCCGTCGCTTCGGATCATTGGCGTCATAGAGCAGCGCGCCATCGACCCACACCATCTGCGGCCGCGTATAGACGCTGTACGGATTGCCGTTCCACAGCACGACATCGGCCATCTTGCCCGGTTTCAGGCTGCCCGTCCGGTCGGCGATGCCCAGCGCCTTGGCCGGATTGTACGACAGCCATTTCCATGCCGCCGCCTCGCTGACGTTGAAGCCCGATCGCGCCGCCGCAGCCCGCACCTTCGCCACTTCCTGGTTGAGCCGCTGGATGCCGTTTTCGTCATCCGAATGGATCATCGCGCAGGCGCCTTCCTTTTCCAGGATGGCCAGGTTTTCCGGGATCGCGTCATAGGCTTCCATCTTGAAGCCGTACCAGTCCGCCCACACCGCCGCGCAGGTGTCGTTTTCCTTCAGCAGGTCGGCGATCTTGTACGCCTCCACCGCGTGATGGAAGGCCGAGATGTGATAGCCGAACTCCTTGGCCATATCCATCACGATCGCCATCTCGTCGGCGCGGTAGCAATGGTTCTGGACCAGGATTTCGCCCTCGATCACGCCGCGCAGTGTATCCATCGCAATGTCGCGCGTCGGCGGATCACCGCCCTCGCGCTCATATTTGTCCCAGCGCCGCTTATATTCCACCGCGCGTGCCCAGGTCTGGCGGTTGACCGCCACATTGCCCATCCGCGTCGAGGGCTGGCGCCCCTTGCTGCCATAGACACGCTTGGGATTCTCGCCGCACGCCATCTTCAGGCCATAGGGGGCGCCGGGGAACTTCATCGCCTGCATCGTGCGGGCATAGACGTTCTTCAGCACTACCGATCGGCCGCCAAACAGATTGGCCGATCCCGGCAGGATCTGCAGCGTCGTGACGCCGCCATTGACCAAAGCGCGCCCGAAGCCCGGGTCTTGCGGCCAGACGCTGTGCTCGGCCCAGACATCGGCAGTGACCGGCGACGTCGCCTCGTTCCCGTCCGAATTCGCCTCCACGCCGGGGGACGGATAGTCGCCGAGATGGCTGTGGATGTCGACGATCCCCGGCGTCAGATACTTGCCAGTCCCGTCCACCACGGTCACGCCTTCGCCGGGCGCAATCGTCTGGCCGATCTCGGCGATCTTGCCGTCGCGAAACAGCACTGCGCCCTTGTCGATCCGTCCGCCCTCGCCGTCGAAGATGGTCACGTTGGTGACCAGCGTCGGCGCGCCCGGATAGGGACGATAGGTCGAAGGGTATGGATCATGGTCATAGCTGCGCCCCTTGTCCGGCGCCTTCGCCGGCGCGGCATCGCCGCCGCTGGAGGCCGTCTGGCGTCCACTCCCTGTCGCGGCGCACGCCGTCAACGAGACGGCCGCGGCCAACATCGCTATCGTTCGGATCAAAGGTGGCTCCCTCGCACGCTTTTCGGATTTCCCCGTGCGATTGATCGCGTCATCCGAACGCTTTGGCAAGTCAGCGACGCGAAACCGAATGAGATCGTTACCGCAATAAAATGATGCACAAGCTAGGGAAGTTCTGGCATTTCGTTTTCAATTCGCGGATGCTACGCAGACACGTAGCCTCGGTTACGACCTGTGCAGGGGCAGGTAGTTTGCGCGTGAATGATGACCACTCAGCGACAGGATTTCACCAGTCGCGCTGGAGAATTGGGACGGCGATCGGGCTGGCGACACTCGCCTTCCTATCCACCATCGTCGTACTATTGGGTTGGGCATTCGATAATTCGCAATTGCGCAGTTTCGGACGTGAGGATTTTCCGAACTGGCCACTTGCGGCCACCGGCTATTCGTTTCTCGCCCTCGCCGTCATCGCGCATGCGCTTCGCAGACCGAAGCTCGCGGCGGCGCTGCTCGCCGGGCCGGGGCTGGTGGCGCTGGGGACTTTGGCAGAGCTTTTGAGCGGTGGTCGCATTTCCGTCGGCACGCTGTTGTTTGCCGATGACGTCAGCCGGTTCAACTTCACCCGGCCGGGACTCATCAGCCTCAATACCGCGGTCGCCTATGCGACGCTCTCGATCGCGATGCTGGCACGCTACAGCCGCTGGCCACTGCTTCGGGAAACCGGGCCGATCATCGCGATCATGCCGCTGGCGCTAAGCGGCATGGCGATGATGACCCTCGCCGTGACGCCGACACTTTCGGACGAGCGATTGCCGGCGCACATCTCGATTCCCGCCGCGGTCGCTACCGCATTGATCGCGGTCGCGCTGTTGATACTGCGGCCGCCGCTCGATGAATTGCACGATCTGCGAATGCCGCGTCCGCGCGCGGTGCGGATCGGCATCGCCGCAGCGCTGCTCGCGCCCGCCATACCCGCCGTGTTCGAGCTCGTCGTCGTGCGAGAATCGCTGGAGACCAACGCCCGAAGCGAAATGATCATCGCGCTGTTCAACGTGGTGATGATGGCGGTCGTCGCCTTCTGGGCGGTCACGCGGGTCGGCAGGGAACGCGTCGCGCGGGCCGAACTGAACACGGCACTCAACGGGGCCACGGTGGTCCTGACCGATGCGGCCGGGCGGATCATCCACTGGTCGCTCGGCTGTCAGCAGCTCTACGGCTGGACCGCCGACGAGGCGATCGGGGAAAACAAATATATGTTGCTCAGGGCGCGCTGCCCCGACTGGCGCTCCAGCTATGCACTGCCCGATGCGGATGGCGCGATCGAGCTTGTCGAGGTCGACAAGAAGGGCCGCGAGATCCACGTAATCGAGCGGCTGCTCGAGGCCCAGGGTGCGAACGGTTTGCCGATCACCGTCCACAGCATCACCGACATTTCGGAGCGTGTCGCGGCGCTGAAGGCACTACGCGCGAGCGAGGAGCGGCTTGCCCAGGCAACGGCTGCCCACGAACTCGGCGTGTTCGACTGGGACGTCACGACCGGAAATGTCGACTGGTCGCCGGGTACCGAACAGCGGATCGGCCTTCCGCTCGGCGCGATGTCGACGTTCGAATCGTGGCGGCACTATATCAATCCGGCCGATTTCCAGAGCATGGTCGCCACCTTCACCAATACGGTCGCGGACCATGCTGAACGGTTCGGCTTTCGCTACCATCTCGCCAACTGCAAGAGCGCTGGCCGCGCGATCGAGGGCTCGGCGCGAGCCTTCTACGACAGCGAGGGCAATCTGGTCCGCGCCGTCGGCGCGGTGCTCGACATCACGGAGCGCGACGACCGCGAGGCGGAGCTTCGCCGGCGCGAGGCGCAATTGCGCTCGGTGCTGGAAACCGTGCCCGACGCGATGGTGGTGTTCGGCGAGGACGGCCGCATCCTTCAGTTCAGCGCCACTGCCGAGGCGCTGTGGGGCTATCGCGCCGCCGATGTCGTCGGCCAGGGTTTCAACATGCTCATGCCGCAGGACGATCGCGACGCGAGCAACGAAATGCTGCGACGGCTGCTCAATCCGGGCGAGTGGCTGATCGGCCAGGTGCTGATGGGCAATGCCGAGGCGGCCAATGGGCGACGCTTTCCGATCGAGGTGCGCGCCGGCGCCGCGCGCAGCGACGGCCATCTGCTGCTCACCGTGTTCATCCGCGATCTCACCGAGCGGGTCGCAACCGAACAACGCCTGAGCGACCTCAACGCCGAGATGGCGCATGTCTCGCGCCAGAACGCGATGAGCGAAATGGCCGCCGACCTCGCGCACGAGCTCAATCAGCCGCTCAGTGCCACGTCCAACTTTCTCGCCGCCGCTCGGATGCTGATCGAACGCGGCGAAACCGGGGAACGGGTGATCGACCTTCTCCGTCTCGGCGCAGAACAGACCCAGCGCGCCGGCGAAATCATCCGGCGCCTGCGCGCATTTGTCGCGCGCGGCGAAGTCGAAATGCGTGTCGAGCCGGTTGAACGCACCGTTCGCGAGGCGGTCGAACTCGTGCTGGTCGGAACCGGGCATTTAAATCTTCGGGTGATCTTTAATCTCGACCCAACCGCACCATTTGTCCTTGCAGATCGAATTCAGGTACAACAGGTTCTCGTCAATCTTCTGCGCAACGCGCTTCAGGCACTCAAGCTGGTCAATGTCGACGATCGTCAGATAACCATTTCTTCGGAACGCCTGCCCGATAGCATGATCGCTATCGTCGTGACGGACAGCGGACCGGGGATTCCGGCTGACATCATCGAGAAATTATTTTCGCGTTTCAGTACGACAAAGGGCGGAGCTGAAGGAATGGGTATTGGTCTTTCGGTGAGCAAACGTATTATCGAAGCACATGGGGGCGTTCTAAGTGCTTCAAATCACCCGGAAGGGGGAGCGTCGTTCCGCTTCACCCTTCCTGCTGTCGAAGGGGGCGAGGAATAAATGACACGTACCATCTACATCGTCGACGACGACGACGCCGTTCGCGCCTCGCTGCACAGCCTTTTGTCGGTCCGGCCCGATCTCGTGGTACGCGGTTATCGCTCGGGTGACGCCTTTCTGGCGCAGGTGAACGAGCTCGACCCCGGTGTGCTTCTGCTCGACTTCCACATGCCGGGTTCGAGCGGCCTCGACGTGCTCACCGCACTCGATCGCGCGCCGCGCTTCGTTGCGATCGTGCTCACCGGCCAGGGCAATGTCGGGCTCGCGGTCCAGGCGATGAAGGCCGGCGCGCTTGATTTCATCGAAAAGCCCTATGAGGCCGAATTCCTGCTGAAGGTGATCGACCAGGCATTTTCGCGCCTGGAAGAAGACAGCGAGGCGGCGGCGCGAACCGCGATGTCCGAGGCCAAGATCGCGAAATTGTCGCCCCGGGAGACCGATGTTCTGAAAGGTCTGATCGAGGGGCGGTCCAACAAGATCATCGCCTATGAACTCGACATCAGCCCGCGCACCGTCGAGATCTACCGCGCGAACCTGATGGAAAAGCTCGAAGTACGCAGCCTGTCCGAAGCGTTGCGCATTGCGTTTGCAGCAGGACTTTTTCCAAAAAGCTGAGATGGTTGCTTCGCCGAGGCGATGGGCTCCGTAGCTCGCCTCGGCCCAACCGCGTTCGATTTATCTCCTATAATGCCAACAGGTCGCCAGGGGGCGTCCGTCATCCGCCCGGGCGTGGTGCCGGGGCACCGCTTTGGGACGATGAATGTTGGCATCTATCAATAACTGGCCGCTCGCGAAGAAAATGCTGGTCGCGTTCAGCTTTCTTGCGGCCCTCACCGCCGCGATGGCGATCAACGGCTGGATCTCGAACCGCAACCTCACCCAGATCGCTCGCAATCACGTCGAGCACAGCGTCGCCAGCATGTCGACGCTGACCGACGTGATGAGCGAGATCAAGGAGATGCGGATCATCGTCTACAGCTTCTACAACGCCGCGGACCAAAAGGACGCCGACAAGCTTCAGAGCCGGATCGAGGCATCGTCCCGCAAGCTCGACGATCGCATCAAGGAACTCGGCGACGTCGCCGATCCGTCGTTCGCGCCACAGATCGCAGAGCTCAAGACGATCAAGTCGCAGCTCGACGACGTCAACAAGCGAATCTTCGAGGCCAGTCAGGTCGACAAGGCCACCGCGATCAAGCTCATCAAGGGCGACGGCAAGGCCCGCTCGCACGACGCCATCGCCCAGACCGAGAAGCTGCTGTCGATGTCGCGCGAGGCCGCCGATGACGCGAACCAGAGCGGCAACGCCCAGTCCTTCTTCTCGCTGATTCTGACATTGGGCCTCTCGGCGCTGTCGTTCGGTGCGCTGGCCAGCGTATGGCTGGTGATCAATCGCACCGTCGCGACCCCGATGGCGAGCCTTGCCCGAGCGACCAAAATGCTGGCGGAGGGCGGCAAGGCCGATGTGCCGAGCCGTGGCCGCGGCGACGAACTCGGGGACATCGCCGAAGCGGTGGAGCAATTCCGCCTCGCCGCGGTCAACCGCGCCGAAATCGATGCGCGCACCGCGACCGAGCAGAAGATGGTCACCGAAGCGCTGCGCGAAAGCCTCACCCGCGTCACCGCCGGCGATCTGACGGCAGACGTCCGGATCGAATTTCCGCCGGCCTATGCCGAACTCAAGTCCAATCTGAACAATGCCCTGGCCAGCCTGCGCGATCTGATCGGCTCGGTGCTGGAATCGACGGCGAGCATCCGGACGGGATCGAACGAGATCGCGCAGGCGTCGGAGGATCTGGCACGCCGGACCGAGGCGAATGCGGCGAGCCTCGAGGAAACCGCCGCAGCCGTT